>JBDRON010000016.1:0-13918 GCA_043810025.1 Elusimicrobiota bacterium | reverse complement strand
TAAAAGCCTAAGAGCCTAAAAGCCTAAGAGCCTAAAAGCCTAAGAGCCTAAAAGCCTAAGAGCCTAAAAGCCTAAGAGCCTAAAAGCCTAAGAGCCTAAAAGCCTAAGAGCCTAAAAGTTTTTTACCAACGACTCTTGGACTTTTAAGCTGCCGTTAAGCCGTTAAGCTCTTAGGCTCTTAGGCTTTTAGGCTGCCGTTAAACTATGTTTAAAATTTACTTACAAAGATTTTTGCATAACAAGCTGGCGGTTACCGGCTTAACTATAATTTTACTTTTGTTGGCTATCGCTTTATTCAGCCGCTGGGTTGCCCCCTTTGATCCGGGCGAACAGAATTTGCTGGCCCGCCTGCAGCCGCCCTCCGTCCGGCATTGGTTAGGTACCGACGATTTGGGACGCGATGTTCTCTCCCGAATGCTTTATTCTTCACGGATTTCCTTAGCGATTGGGATAATTGCCGTAAGTATCGCCGCGCTGATCGGCGGTCTGCTGGGATTGGCTGCCGGTTATTTTGGCCGCTGGTGGGATTCCTTAATTATGCGCTCCGTAGATATTATGCTTTGCTTCCCTACCTTTTTTCTGATTCTGATGGTCATCGCTTTTCTGGAACCCAGTATCTATAATGTGATGATTGTAATCGGCCTGACTTCCTGGCCCGGGGTTACCCGGCTAGTGCGGGGCGAATGCCTTTCCATCCGGGAACGAGAATATGTTTTAGCCGCCCGGGCTTTAGGTTTATCCACACCCAGAATTATTTTCGTGCATATCCTGCCCAATGTTTTTTCGCCAATCCTGGTCAGCGCTACTTTGGGAGTCGGATCGGCGATACTGGCCGAATCGGCGCTTTCTTTTCTGGGGTTAGGCGTCCAGCCGCCCACACCTTCATGGGGAAACATTTTAACGATCGGCAAAGATTATATCCATATCGCCTGGTGGTTATCTTTATTTCCAGGCCTTGCAATACTGATCACCGTGTTAGCCTTCAATTTGCTGGGAGAGGGATTGCGGGATGTGCTGGACCCAAGAAGCGGGTCATGAGTCATGTGTCTTGGGTTATGAGTCGTGAATCTCGGGTCGTGAGTCTTGGGCAATTGCGTAAATTAAGCGGTTTAACATTCCGCCTAATTTTTCATAGTCTGTTTTTAAATACTCGTAATTTTTTTTATCGCTCAACGAACCTGATTCAAAAAGTATTTCTAAATGTTCGATTGTCTCATTACAAGAACCGTGAGCAAAAACAAGATAACGAATGTACTCCGGACGATACCTTTTTCGACAAAATCCTTCCACAATATTTGCCGGCACTGATTTTGATGCCCGGCGAATTTGACTACCTTCTTCATAAAGTTCAGACTTAGGCAACTTAAGACTGATGTTATGAATATCAATTGCTAACTTATGCGCTAATTTATAAACCTCTAAATCGCGATAACTCTTCATCTTTTTTAACTCACGACCCACGACTCACAACCCATGACTCATGACCTGTTCTTCTTTATCGGTATCGGTTCGGCTAAAGTTTTTATTTTATCTTTGGCTACCCGTTTGACGGCGACAAAAGCGCAAACAGTTTCGCAAGCGCCGCATTTAATACAGACACCCTGATCAATGATATGAACCAGTTTAACCCCGCCCCGGATCGCTCCGGACGGACAAACCTTATAACAGCTTATACAACCCTGGCAATGATCCGGATCGATGAAATAATGGGTCAATGTTTTACACAAATTAACCGGGCATCTTTTCTCCTCCACGTGCGCGGTATATTCGTCTTTAAAATATTTCAGGGTGGTCAATAAGGGATTCGGCGCGGTCTGACCTAAAGCGCAGAAAACGCTGTCTTTGATCACCTCTCCCAGTTCTTCCAACAGCAAAAGGTCCTCTTTTTCCGCCCGGCCCTCGGTGATCGCATTCATGATCTTTAAAACCTGCTGTAATCCTTCCCGGCAGGGAACACATTTGCCGCAGGATTCCGAACTGGAAAACTCGGTAAAATATCTGGCCACATCCACCATACAGGAATCTTCGTCCAGCACCACCATCCCGCCGGAACCCATAATCGCCCCTAAACCGGCGAGGGTTTCATAGTCGACAGACGAATGAAAAAGAGCGGCCGGGATACATCCCCCGGACGGGCCGCCGGTTAAAACCGCTTTTACCTTTTTACTAAGAGCGGCGGACTGGCCAATTTGATTAACGATTAAGTCCAGCGTGGAACCCAACGGCAGTTCCACCAGACCGGTATTTTTTATTTTGCCAACTAAGGAAAAAACTTTTGTTCCGGCGCTTTTCTCCGTCCCGATTCCGGCAAACCATTCACCGCCCCTGGCCGTGATTACCGGGATATTAAACCAGGTTTCCACATTGTTGATATTAGTCGGTTTTCCCCACAGACCCTGCTCAGCCGGATAAGGAGGCCGCGCGCGGGGCCGGCCGGCTTTACCTTCGATTGATTCAATCAGCGAGGTTTCCTCCCCACAGACAAAAGCCCCGGCGCCTTCCACTACGCTCAAATCAAAATTTAATCCGCGGCCCAGAATATTTTCACCCAACAAACCATATTCGCGGGCTTGCTCAATGGCTTTTTTGAGCCGCTTAACCGCTAAGGGATATTCGGCCCGGATATAAATAATTCCTTCTTCCGCCCCGATGGCGTAAGCGCCGATGATCATCCCTTCCAGCAGGGAATGAGGGTCGCTTTCGATCTCGTTGCGGTTCATAAAGGCGCCGGGATCGCCTTCATCGGCGTTGCAGATGATATATTTCCGGTCGGATTTTTTACTTTGAATAATTTCCCATTTTTTTCCCGTCGGGAACCCGGCGCCGCCCCGTCCCCGCAGTTTCGATTTTTTTATCTCCTCGATAATCTGCTCCGGAGCAAGGGTAGTCAGCGCTTGAGCCAGCGCCGCGTAGCCGCCGACGGCGATAAATTCTTCGATATCTTCCGGATTGATCAGCCCGCAGTTCCTTAAAACAATTTTTTTCTGTCCTTTAAAAAACGGGATCTCGTCCCAGGAGGAAATTTCCGGCAAACCGGAGCCAAAAATTATTTTTTCGCTGAGATGATCCCAGACTTCCGCCTTCCCCAGTATTTTTTTTAAGGGGATTCGCTGATGCGCAAGCTCCTCCACAATACCCTCGACATCAGCCGGTTTAATCTCCGCCAAAAACACCAGCGGCTGGCCGGGGATAGAGATCGAGACGAGGGGTTCCCGCGAGCAGAAACCAAAACAGCCGACATCGGTCAAATAGGCCTCGAGACCTTTTTTCGGCAAAAGATCGGCGAAGGCCTGCCGCACCTGCGGCCCGCCGCTGCCGAGACTGCAGGTTCCGGCGCTCACCCCCAGGCGAAGCTTGCCGGGCAATATTTTTTTTAACCCTTTTTCTTTAACCGGTTTTAAACCGGCGGTATCCATAATTTTCATTCTATCGTCCTTAATGATAATCTGAATTTTGAAATAATGACAGTTTTAGGTTGTTTCATTTATATTGGAATTCTATTTTTTAGGTATGAGAGAAAAATAATCAATTGATTTCTTTGAAGTATCCCACTTTGCTACTTTCATCATTCTTTCTCTTTTTAATCCGTATATTAAAAGGTCCTCACGATTTAAGATATTGAAAAGATGAGAGAGCCTTCCCAGCGACTTAGAAGAAACCAAAAATGACTCAACTGGATTTATTAATTGAGTATAACCCCTTAACTCTCCCACGTCAGCAAGCGTAAGGGGATTATCTTTGACCTCTACAAAAGCCAGCTTTATCTCATCGCCCCTTCTTAATACCGCAATAATATCAACTTTTATTGATAACCCAACAGCTTCGTTAATTGTTATGCCGAGACTTTTTAAATAAGTATCCAAGGTTATAATCGATGTTTTGTGAGTAGTAGTTATATCATATTTCGGATATTTGCCACTGAGATAAATCTTAAACCATTCTTCAATTTCAGGATACAATAATTCTTCTTTTTTAAACATTTTATCTCCCTTTAAACTTTTCTCCTGATTTTTTTCTTGGATTAACCTAGAATATTCATGCTACTATTTCATCTAAACAAGATATTTTTAATTGTTTTTGGCATCATTGGCGTTTACTGCATTCCTTATTGAATCAAACTCAGGATTTTGACGACTGGAACCATGATATGTACTTATGGGTTTTCCGTTATTATACTGAAATATTCTCTCAACTATAAGCTTGTCATTTTGAATATAAATACCAAACAACTCTTTTGCCCGAGGACTCAAATCTTTGAAGGTAATTGAAATTGATATATCCTTTGAGGTGTCTTCATTGTAATAATCTCCTACATCAACTTTAGGAGTTTTATTATAAAACAAATCCAATGCTCTAAGAAACGTGGATTTACCGCATCCATTAGGACCTACAAGAGCAGTTAAATTATCACAATTTAAGGACTCATCCAAGATGCAACGGTAGTTTTTTACATGAGCTGTCTCAATAATCATTTTAATATTCGATTTGCTCTGTTGAATATGTTCTTTGATAAATAGGAATGTTAAATTGTTTAGTACCATCCAAAAATTTTAGAAAATTTGTCTCTTTTGCGTTCATTTAAAGTTTGGCCTCTTCACAGCAATAGAATTTTTGACCTGTTATTAAATCTTTTGTCTCAGCTTATTCTGCCTCTTTTTGACTTCTTTCTCAAACCAAAATAATTTCATTATGAAATCTTTTTTTACCTGACTTACTTTTTATCTTTGGGCGGGCAAGGGTCATTATGCCCATAAGTATTTCTATTTACTATTTTACCATCTCGACCCTGTATCAACAATTCTGATTTATTTGCTTTTGCAATCGGTTTACCTGCGTTAATTGCTGCGCCTTGTGTTCTGTGATTAGAAACGACATTACCTGTTTCTCTCCTCACGGCCCAATTATTACCTTTGTGAACAACCCAGATGTTTTTACCCATTTTACATTCCTCCTACAGCCCTTTAATTGTCGTTACAACAACTCCCTGAACCTGATAATCTTTTTACTTATAATAAATTTGAAATATCTTTATTTGCTTCTTCAATTTTTGCTCGTGCTGAAGCAGCAGCATAAACTGCTTCTTTGAGTTTTTCCCCGATTACTTTTTGAATTTCTTTAGGCGGTAGAATTATCTTGATTTTTTTTAGGTCTGATGAACGAATACTTTGCAAAATGGACCCGCTTGAAATTCTCTCTAATTGCATTTGTCCGAATTCAGAGTTCAAAAATGAAACAAGATAATAAGGGTCAATATCTTTTTTGATTTTGATATTGATCAGAAATCCAGAAGCAATGCCTCCAACCAAATCAGGTGGAATATTTGCCGCAATACCTGCATTACCAGCCCTTGTCATTACAATGGTGTTTTCATCAACCGTGTTCTTAATTACATCTTTGTTAGTTTCCAAAGATTTTTTAATATGTTTTAAGTTCTCAAAATTAATACCCTCTTTGGTTATGCTTTTTACAAGAATATATGGGATACCTTGTTTCTTTTCAACATATATTGAAGAATCTTCAATATTAGCTCCATTATGAACAGAGTTAATAATGTTCCCGAACTCCACTACGGGATGTTTAGATTTTTCAATTTTATCTAAATTGTTAATGTATTTTCTGAGATACCTTTTCGCTATAAAACTACTCTCCAAGAAAGATGTTTTTATAAAAAAGTTGCTTTCGTTTGATTTATTGTTATTGTATAATCGGGCAACATTAGGAATATCATCTTTATCAATAGGTCTTCCCTTTTTATCATGTCCGCAATATTCGTTTATAGAAATGAAAAGATTTTGTTTTTTGCTTTTTCCTTTTTGAATAAATAACACACTTGTATTGATGGTAACATTGGGACTAAATGTTTCAAAAGGCAATTCAACAATTACGAATAAATTTCCTTTATCTAAAATGTTTTGCCTTAAGTATTCTTGCTGCTCGTTACCTAAAATACCGCTTGGGAGAACCATTGCCATCCGTCCCCCATCTTTAAGAAGCTCCAAACATCTTTCAATAAATAACACCTGGGGTTCTTCTTGTTCTTTTAGTGAATTTGTTTTAGTCCATTTATTTATTTTAACGTCGTACTTCCATTTATAACCAAAATTATATTGTTTTAACTTTTCTTCTCCTTCAACTTTTATTTTACTCCCGAAAGGAGGATTAGTAAGCAATACATCAAATGTTCCAAGCTGAATTTTTAATTGGGTTTCGGATTTCCAACTCTTAGGATCTTCCAAGCTGTCCTCGCAAAATATTCCAGTAGTTCCATCGCCAATTAAGTTCATATAGGCTTTTGCAACTTTACTTAGAAAATAATCTTTATCAATTCCTCGGAAATTATTAGTAGCAATTTCCATTTTCTTTTTGCCTAAATCTTTTTCCTTCCATCCAAGTTTGCGATACTTAACATCTGCTTTATCCCAAACATATTTTAAAGCATCAATCAAAAATCCTCCACTGCCGCAGGCCGGGTCAATAATTTTATCTGATTCCATAGGTTGAAGAATATCAACCATCATTTTCACTACATTCCTCGGAGTAAAAAACTGACCTTGCCCTCCTTTTAAAGCTTTCCCAATAAAAGTTTCAAAGGCATCTGCAACAACATCTCTTTCACTGTTCGTAAGTGAATAATTTTGAAGTTCACCGATTACATATACAATTGAATTTATATCTAGATTTATCCTATCTTCTTCGCCAATTACTTCGGGAAGATTTACTCTTACTTCTTCAAAAAGGTCAATGACTCTTGTCTCGATTTCCTTTGGCGCTTCATCTACCCCTGCACGAAACCTTACGATGTCATCCGGCGCGGTATATTTTTCATCATAGAGTTTACAAAAAATTAAATTAATAAGTTGTTGTGCTAACACTTCATCACGAGTAGCTCCAACCGTATTTGCAGCAAGATGATTTCTGATAGATTTAAAAATTGCTTTTAAATTGTGAGTTGGTTTTAGGTCTTTTTTTCTGAATTTTCCAATATCTTCAACTCTTTGTCTGTATTGAGGTATGTTCGGAATTTCTTCAAATTCTATTCTTCCGGCTTTTTCAAATTTTCTTAAAAAAAGTCTTTCTTCACCATTAAACCAAACGCCCAAAGATGATTTTGAAAATCTTAAATAATCTTGAAGTTGTGTTTTCCCGTCTTTTCTGTCTTTCTTTTTACATTCAACAATAATATAAACTTCATTTTCTTGTTTCTTATCACTTAAAAAAACAGCAATATCAACAGGGTATTCTTTTTTTGTGTCGGATGGCCTTACTTTTACTTTAAATTGAGGTCTTGTTTGAATGTGTTCTTTCGGGTAATTATAATCTTCAACTAATTGTTTGGCAAAAATTTGAACAGCCTCAACCTCTTCAGGTGTAGCTTTCACTTCTTGACCCGAAATAAAATCAATAAGGTATCCTTCTTTTATACTCATAATTTCTCCATTTTATTACACATAACCATTATGTGTTGATAGTATCATGTTAAGAGATAGTTTTACAATCCTTTAATTGTTGTTACAACAACTCCCTGAACCTGAAAGTCTCTTGTTAAAATTATTGCCTTATGTTTACCATTTTTCGACCGCGGTTTCAGGATAACTGCATTATCAGTTTTATGATATTCTTTTATCGTTGATTCGCCATCAATAAGAGCGACAACAGAATCACCGTTCTTCGCTGTTTGTTGTTGCCTAACCAATACTAGATTTCCTTCATTAATATCCTTTTCATCCATTGAATCGCCTTTTGCCCGCAGGAGAAAATATTTGTCTGGCGGCCGGGCAAGTTTAATCGATACCGGATAAATCGCTTCAATATTTTCTTCGGCAATATTTGGAGTTCCACAAGGCACTGAACCAAGCAGGGGCACATCTACAGTCTGGGCATTAACTTCCTTCTTGTCATTAGTGTTTACAAGCTGAACTTTGCCGTCAGATTTGTGTTTCAAAATACCTTTCTTTATCAGTTGTTCGAAGAGCAAAGAAATTGAGCGGGGATATTTATAACCCATCTGGTTCATTAGCTCGCGAACAGAGGGCATTCGTCCATTATGCATTAAAAAAATTCGCATGGAACGAATAGCTGCTATTTCTTTTTCTGTTAAAATAATATTTTCCATTGTTATACACTAATTATACGGCAGATTATACATATCGGGTTTCTATTTGTCAAGTAAATTTCGTTGAAATAAAAAAACAAATTTTATTTCTGGCAATTTTCTTCCTTCTTAATCTTTTCGATTTCTTTTTTAATTTTTTTTTATTGCGGTGTTGGCGTGGATAGCCTCATCGATGACCACCACCGGAGCCAGAGCGCACTGACCAAAACAAGCCACCACCCGGATAGTAAAGAGGTTGTCGACGGTAGTAATCGTCGTCAATTCCTCATTTCCCGCAATTAGTTTTTTTAGTCCCAACAACGAAATGAGGGCGTCCAGGATGCTTTTTGAGCCTTGGGCGTGACAAGCTGTTCCCCGGCATACCTGGATAAAATGTTTGCCTTGCGGCTGGAGATTGAAAAAGGAATAGAAAGTAACCACACTATAAAGCTGGGAAAGGGGAAGAGGTATTTTCTTGGAGAGGTAACGAAGCGTTTCCAAGGGAAGAAATTTATTTTCGTGCCTCTGCTGAACTTCCTCCAGAATCGAGAGTACCATCCCGTTTTTCTGCCGGTACCGGGCAATAATTTCATCCAGCAGCCGGTCAGACAACAATTTAGTCGGATTATCTTTAGTAATTTCAGTCATCTTCCTGAATTATCATATATTCTATGCCGATAAAAATCAAGTTATTCCCCACTTCGCACGGCAACTTTACGCGCCTGCTGTGCAGTTTTTTTCCCTCTTTTATAAAGAGGGGTAGGGGAGATTTTGAAAGACTATTTTCTAAATCCCCCTCAGTCCCCCTTTATAAAAGGGGGAACACTTCAACGAACTTCCAATTTCCTATACGGCAAGATTAAAATATCTGATTCGTTTCTCTTTGTTTTTGGCAAAGCTGCTGATAGCCGTCCGGCCCGAGAAAATCGATCAACTCGCTCTTGCAGGTCTGATAAATGGCCGGCGCTTGCTTGTTTTTGGCCTCATCAAGACAAGGTAAGTTTTTCCATCGATAGACGACCAGCTTCTTTCCGATCAGATCAAAAGGGAAAGTCCAGCACACCGCCGGCTTAAGTTTATACTTGATGTTGTTGATCTGACAATATTTCTGTAAAACACATCCTCCCTGATCGTCATAATTCAGGAATACACACCGGCCTTTAACAATTCGCAGATAATGATGACTGTGTTTAGAACTCATGGATGCTCCGGTAACAAGAGTATCCAGATAAAATCCTTTCTTGATCACCGTTTTAACCGCTTCCGGACGCATCAGCAGAAATAGTTTAGGCAGCAAGCTTTGAATCTTTTTAATTTTAACCGAGTTGATC
Organism: Elusimicrobiota bacterium; assembly: GCA_043810025.1. Classification (GTDB taxonomy): domain Bacteria; phylum Elusimicrobiota; class JBDRON01; order JBDRON01; family JBDRON01; genus JBDRON01. The sequence continues at coordinate 4,495 of JBDRON010000016.1, read as the reverse complement.
AAAGCTCCATACCGGCAACAAGCATGCCGGCAAGCAGATAAATTACAGGGAGGGAAATTTTTACTTAATATTTCCTGAGAAATACTAATCCCTTTTATCGATATTTTTGAGCCGCTAAACTTCATGATTTCCCCCCTGGTAATTGGAAACGACTACACCTTGTTACCTTCCACTTTTTTCTCCTTGTCGTATTTTTCTACGAATTGCTTGATATTTTCGATATTTTCCAAAATCATCTTCGCTTTTTTTAAGCCGAATTGAAAAGGGAACTTATCCTCTTCAGTGTTCTTGATCACCAACATGGGATTACCTTTGTACTCCGATTCCGAGATGATGGACATAATTTACTCCTCCTTTTTAAGATATTTTACCGATTTAAAATTCAATCGATACGGAACGGTCGCGACCGTTCCCTACAAAGTCAAAAATATAAATAGATTTCACGCAAGCGCGGTTCCAGGTTTTAAGCAAGCTCTAATATTTTTTCCACCTCCTGTTCCAACTCACGGATACCGAGGCCTTTTTCCGCGCTCACCCAGCGAACAGCCTCCGGCAGAACCTCCAGTTCATTAGCCACCGTCTTTCGCTGTTTATTTTGATTTGTTCTTTTTACTTTATCGCATTTATTGGCGACGACACAGAAGGGAATCGACTCGCTTTGCAGCCATAACGCCATTTCGCGGTCCAGTTTAGTCGGGCCGATTTCGGCGTCAACCAGCATAAAGACCATTTTCAACGATTCCCGCTCCAGCAAATAGCCTTCAATCATCGCCTGCCAACCTTCTCTTTCGGAGGCCGGCCCCAGAGCAAAACCGTACCCGGGCAGATCAATCAGCCAGCGGTCTTTCTCCACGGCATAAATATTTATCGTGCGCGTCCGGCCGGGTTTTTGAGAGATGCGGGCAAGATTTCTCCGGCCGCAGAGAGCGTTTAAAACCGAACTCTTTCCGACATTGGAACGACCGACGAAAGCCACCTCGGCGAGACAATTACCCATCTCGCCATGATTGGTGACGGTTTTATAATAGGTGGTTTTTTTTAGTTTGCGCATAAGCTGAGAAATTCTTTAACTACATTGATGAATATTTGACCGTAGTGAGCTAGTTTAACTTCTCCGACGCCAAAAACCTGGGAACACTGAGCGAGGGAAGTCGGTTTTTTTACGGCGAGATCCCGGAGGGTTTTGTCGCTAAAAATGATGTAGGCCGGCACCCGTTTCTCATAGGCCAGCTCCGCCCGTTTGGCGCGTAATAAATCGAAAAGGTTTTCGTCCACCCCGGCCCAATCCTGCCGGCGTTTTATTTTGTGGATCTTTTCGATCTTCTTCTTCACCGCGCCGACGATCGGTTTGGCGAGCGCCGGAATCAGCTCTCCCCTCAGCACCTGCCGGCCGGAGGGCGAGATGCCTAACGAACCATATTCTTCGTCTCTGGCCAAATATCCCTGGCCAACCAACTGTTCAATCATAAAACGGATAAAAGCCTTGGTTTCGCTGCTCATCAGCGAAAATGTCGACAACTGGTCATGTCCCCAACTGGTTATTTTATCGGTAATGTTCCCTTTCAGCACATCGGCAACATGATCACCGCCGAATTTCTCTTTTACCCGGTAGACGCAGGACAATATTTTCTGGGCGACAATCAAGGGGTTGTCGATGACCTCAACTTCGCCCAAACAAAAGTCGCAGCCGGCGCAATTGTTTTTACCGTAGCTCTGGCCAAAATAACTGACCAAAAATTTATGCCGGCATTGGGGGTGGGCGCAGAAATCGTATAAAGCGCGTAATTTTTCCAGCATCACCCCTTTCTGGGGGGAATCCTTAAACAGATATTCCCAGGTGCGGAAATCCGACCAGGAATAAAACATATAACAGTCCGAAGGCAGTCCGTCCCGGCCGGCCCGGCCGGTTTCCTGCTGATAATGTTCGACGGATTTGGGCATCGCCGCATGAATGACATAGCGAATATTGGAACGGTCGATCCCCATGCCAAAAGCGATCGTGGCGACAATGATCGAGATCTTCTCGGAGGAAAATTCTTCCTGATTTTTTTTTCTTTCCTTGTCGCTCATCCCGGCATGATAGGGAAGATTTTCATATCCTTTCTGATTAAGTTTGGCTGAAATCTCATCCACATCGGAGCGGCGCAAACAATAAATGATCCCCGGTTCCTGCCGATACTTTTCAATAATATTTACCAGTTGGCCGATTAAATTACCGGACCGCGGCCTTACCCGGTAAGTAAGGTTGGCTCGGTCGATGTCGCCGACATAAAGGCGGGGGGAATCCAGTTTCAGCTGGCTGATGATATCTTCCCGAACTTCTCCGGTAGCCGTGGCGGTAAAAGCATGGATTTTAACCCGGGGAAATTCCGCTTTGAGCAGATTCAGTTTCCGGTATTCGGCCCGAAAATCATGTCCCCAATGGCTGATGCAATGCGCTTCATCAACCACAAAAAAGGAAACCCGGACTGTTTTAAAAAGCTCCTGCAGCGAGGGGATCATCAGTCTTTCCGGCGAAACATACAGCAGCTTCAAACTGCCGGAACGAATCTTGTCGATGACCGTTTTCTGGACAGAAGACAAGAGGCTGGAATTGAGGCCTTCGGCGTTGATGCCGATATCTTTTAAATAATCGACCTGATCCTTCATCAGAGAAATCAGCGGCGAAATCACCACCGCCATCCCTTCAGAAATCAAAGCCGGCACCTGGAAACAAACCGATTTTCCCCCGCCAGTCGGCAGAACAGTCAGACTATCCTGCTCAGCGAGGATCGACAAAATCGACTCCTCCTGAAAAGGCCGGAAACTATCATATCCCCAATATTTCGCTAAAATTTCAACAATCCTGTTTTTCATTATCTCGCCACAAAAATAATCATCTATAATTTCAGTGATGTTGTCAAGATGGAGGCTCTTGCCTAGTTCGGCAACAGACTGTCCCCTCTACATTTTTCATTTCAATAATGCAGACATTACCATCAGAATCTATCCCTATTATATCAGGAATACCCGTCTTACCACCGCCTCGTATTTGCCGTTTAATAAGAAAGATGTCCTCAAGGATTTCCGGTGTCTCAAAAACTATCTTCTCAAACTCTTCTTCAGTCCTAAATGGCGTGGAAAGAAGACTCTTAGTAACCTTTTTGCTTTTTAAAAATAAATTGGCCATTTTTCACACCTCTGACATAGATACTTTATATCTCACGAATCTCCAGACGAAATTTTCGCACCCAAAAAGTGCGATCATACTCAAGAAGGTAGGAACATCAAATTAGAGACATCGGCAGGGGAAAGGGACTACTCCAACATAAGTTTTCTGAATAGTATATCTTCAATGTTTCTTCTGCCATCAATAATTGCTAGAATGTATACATTTTTTTCTCTTATCCTATAAAATATCCGCCACGGATTTTCAACTATTTCTCGATATAACATTATCCCATATTCTTCTAATTCCCCCACAATTCTGCCGCGAAAAGGGAGTTCTTTTAAATCTTGGACACGTTTTTCCACACGCTCTAATATTAATAAGGCGACATCAAGACTACTATTTTGAGCAATATAATTTATTATTCCTTCCAAGTCATCCCTTGCCGATTTTGTCCAGAAAACATCATATTTATTCATAATGCTTTAGTTTTCATTTTTTTTCGTATTGAATCTATAGCTTTTTGGGATTCGATCACTCTGCCCTTTTCCACATCTTTTTCACCTATGGCAATTAATCGCATAATTCCTAAGGCATTCATAATCTTTTGATAACTTTCGATATCAATCAAAACAGCTTTTGCTTCTCCACTCTGAGTTATCACTATGGAATTATGTCTCTCCGATATTCTCTTCAATATATCCACCGTGTGTGACTTTAGATAAGAAATTGGTTTTATATCGTCCTTTAATTTAAGATACATAAACACCTCCTGACTTTTTATCAAAGTGATTAAATTTGGGGTGACCGACGGGGATCGAACCCGCAGCCACAAGGACCACAGCCTTGTGCTCTACCATTGAGCTACGGCCACCATTTTAAGTATAAGAATTGCGCCTAGCCTGATTCGAACAGGCGACCCTCTGCTTAGCCTGCCACACTGGATTACTCCAGCCCCCCGTCGTTGAGCTTCGCAAAACGAAGCTGCGAGGGTTGTAGTCTGGACTATGTCTTCACCATTTCAGGTGTGTGGCGTATAGTCTCTGAGGACTCTCGCTTAATTTTCAAGCGGTTGCCTGCAAATTGTCCCGAAATTATATCGGGAGATCCTTGCATACAGCCACATCCACTCTGTATGTTTTGTTCCATACAGAGGCTCCTATCGAAGGCAGATGCTCTATCCAACTGAGCTATAGGCGCATCCTTTTTAACACCGATTTTCACAGGGCATTCTACCGCCATAATAAAACCTTAATCATGCACTCCAATCAATTTCGATTGGCAGATTGTTCAGCCAAGGCACAGTAAAAGGTTTTGTTAGTTTTTTGACGCCTTTCAAGATAGGCG
>JBDRON010000015.1:0-27126 GCA_043810025.1 Elusimicrobiota bacterium | reverse complement strand
GGAAGAAGGCGGCCGTCACACGCCGTTTTTCCCGGGGTATCGTCCGCAATTTTATTTTCGGACGACCGATGTGACCGGGTCGATAAAACTGCCGGCTGGCGTAGAGATGGTGATGCCTGGCGACAATATCGAGATGGAAGTAGAATTAATCACCCCGATAGCGATGGAGAAAGGCTTACGCTTTGCCATCCGGGAAGGCGGGCATACGGTCGGAGCAGGGGTAATTTCAGAAATATTGGAGTAATTTAAAAAATGGTTACGACAACTAATAAGCAGAAAATAAGGATACGGCTCAGATCTTACGATCACCGGATTCTCGATGAGTCAATCGGTAAAATCGTTGATATCGCCAAGAGATCGGGGGCCGTCGTTTCAGGCCCGATACTTTTGCCGACGGCTATGCGTAAATACACAATCCAGCGTTCGGTGCATGCCGATAAAAAATCCCGTGAGCAATTTGAGGTGCGGATCCATAAACGATTGGTAGATATTTTGGAGCCGACCCCCAAAACCATTGATGAGTTGATGAAGTTGGATTTGCCGGCCGGCGTCGATGTGGAGATAAAGCTGTGACATTAAAGCATGTATGTGTTCCCCCTTTAAAAAGGGGGATTAAGGGGGATTTTGAAAATTATAAATATTGTCTAAATCTCCCCTACCCCTCTTTATAAAAGAGGGAAAAAACGTCACAGATATTGTTGTATATAAGACTTGGTTTAAGAAAAATTCAAAGTAATAAGGATTATAAAAATGTTAAAAAGTATTTTGGGTTCAAAAGTAAGGATGAGTCAAATTTTCGGCGCGGCCGGGGAGGTTATCCCGGTAAGCGTGATTTCCGCCGGCCCCTGTTTTGTGGTCCAGAAGAAAACCCAGGATACCGATGGATATAATGCGATTCAACTCGGTTATAAACAGTGGAGAGAAAAAAATACGTCTAAGCCGTTAATTGGGCATTGCAAGAAAGCGGGATTGCCGGCGCTGCATTTCTTACATGAGGTAAGGGTAAAAGATCCGAGTCCGTATCAACTCGGCCAGGAAATCAAGCTTGATGTCTTCGCTATCGGTGATTATGTCGATGTCACCGGGGTGTGCAAGGGGCACGGGTTTGCCGGCGGGATGAAACGGCATGGGTTTGCCGGAGGACCAAAAAGTCACGGTCAGTCGGATCGTCAGCGGTCGCCTGGTTCGGTGGGCGGAAGCACTTTTCCGGCTCGTGTTTTTAAGGGTCTACGGATGGCCGGTCATATGGGCAACACCCAGGTAACGGTTCATTGTCTGGAGGTTGTTAGTGTCGATAAAGAAAACAACCTGCTCCTGATAAAAGGGGCGGTTCCGGGGAACAATAAAGGAATTTTGTTTATCAATAACACAGTAAAAAATGTAAAACCAAAACAGATCGTAGTAAAAGCTCCAGAACCTAAAAAACAGCAGAAGCCGGCAAAGAAGGCAAAGTAATAAAAGTTCCCTCTCTCCTTGCAGGAGAAGGGTAGGGTTGAGGGGCAATATCAATATAAGGTAGAGACGCAAGATTTTGCGTCTCTACAGATTCCCATCAAGAGAAGGGAAATAGAGGACATATTACAGTAAGGAGTGGCATGTCAAATGTTAGAAGCTAATTTGTATAATATAGAGGGTCAGGAAATTGGCAAAGTGGCTTTGTCCGAGTTAGTCTTTGGTTTAAAGATCAACAAGCATCTGTTGCATGAGGCGGTAAAGCGCTATTTGGCTAATCAGAGAAGTGGTTCGGCCTCGACGAAGACGCGAGCTGAAGTCCGTGGTGGCGGGCGCAAACCCTGGAAACAAAAAGGCACCGGGCGGGCCCGTGCCGGTTCCATCCGTTCGCCGTTGTGGCGGCACGGAGGCGTAACTTTTGGACCTCGTCCGCGCTCTTATTATATTAATTGGCCAAAACAGAAAGTTAAACTGGCCTTATTACAGGCGCTGTCTTCCAAGGCTCAGGACAGAGGGATTAAGGTGTTAGAGAAGCTGGAGGTGGCCGAAGCTAAAACCAAACAACTGGCGGCGTTGTTGGTCAAAATTAAAATATTAGAGAAGTCTTTAATTGTTGTCAATCAGCGCGAGCAAAAACTGTTTCGGGCGGCCAAGAACTTGAATTGGCTGGCCATCTGTACCCCCGATCAATTGAATGTGTATAATGTTTTAGACAGCAGCGAGTTAATATTTACTCCGCAATCTTTAGAATTTTTGGAGAAGAAGAATGCTTGATCCATTTCGAATTATTAAAAACCCGATTTTAAGCGAGCGCAGTATTGAGTTGCGCGAGAAAGAAAATAAATATGTGTTTCTGGTTGATCTTAAAGCGACTAAAAGGGAAGTGAAGAAAGCGGTAGAGGAGTTGTTTAAGGTCAAGGTTGTAAAAGTTAACACAGAAATTCTTCCCGGCAAGGGACGGCGGCAGGGGGCAAATTTTGGCTATCGATCCGATCGAAAAAAAGCAGTGGTTGGTTTACAAGCCGGCAACAAGATTGATGTAACAGCGGAAACAAAATAAAAAAAGTTTAGAAAGTTGGAAGGTTTAGAAAGTTGGAAAGTTTGTTGAGTATTTAATCTTCAAAACCTTGAAACCTTATAAATTTTCTAAACTATAAATTGGAGCGGGATATGCCGATAAAAATTTATAAACCATATACACCATCGCGGCGATTTATCACTACGGAAGACTTCTCCGGGCTGACTAAAAAAGAGCCGGAGAAGTCGCTGTTGATTTCTTTCAAAAAGCATGGCGGCCGGAATAATCAGGGACATCTTACCACCCGGCATCAGGGTGGAGGGCATAAACGGCTGTATCGGATAGTCGATTTCAAGCGGGATAAAGCAGGCATAGCGGCGAAAGTAGCGGCGATCGAGTATGATCCTTATCGGACCGCCCGCCTGGCCTTGCTCCACTACATAGACGGTGAAAAAAGGTATATAATTTGTCCGCTGGGGGTAAAGGTTGGGGATGTGCTGGTTTCCGGGCCGCAGGCGGATATTCGGCCGGGCAATGCCTTGCCGATGACGAATATCCCGGAAGGTACGTTGATCCATAATTTGGAGATGATTCCGGGCGCCGGCGCCAAGCTGGTGCGTTCAGCCGGGGCTTGGGCGCAGCTGCTAGCGAAGGAGAATGGCTTTGCCAATCTCAAGATGCCTTCGGGAGAAACCAGGCTGATTCCTTTAGGATGTATGGCGACTGTAGGTCAAGTGGGCAACATTGAACACGAGAATGTGACGCTTGGTAATGCCGGACGGTCGCGGCATTTAGGGATTCGGCCGACGGTCCGAGGAACAGCGATGAACGCTGTCGATCATCCGCACGGCGGCGGCCGAGGAAAATCTAAGGGGAACAATCAGCCGAGATCTCCCTGGAATCAACCGGCCAAAGGATTTAAAACACGCAAACGTAAGTATTCAGATCGCTATATATTAAAACGGTGCAATCAGGTGACAGCATAAAACGATTGCGGATTTCGGATTGTGGATTTCGGAGAGAAATTGAAGAGAGCTTTTAAAATTCCGCATTCCGCATTCCGAAATCCGCAATAGGAAAGGGGAGGGATTATGGGGCGTTCGACTAAAAAGGGTCCTTATGTAGATGAGAATCTGTTAGAAAAAATTAACAAACTTAATGAGAATAACGAAAAAAAAGTAATTAAAACTTGGGCTAGGAATTCGGAAATTACTCCCGGGTTTGTTGGTCACACAATTGCGATACACAATGGCCGGAGGTTCCTGCCAATTTATATTAACGAACAGATGGTCGGTCATAAATTGGGAGAGTTTTCTCCTACCCGGTTCTTTAGAGGACACGGTGCGGCGCACAATAAAGAAGCAACGGCGCTAACTTAAGAGCGTAAAGTGCAAAGCGCAAAACGCAAAACCAAAAGCGTAAAACGCAAAACGTGAAAAATAAAAGTTAAAGTCAAAATTTTTAAAGTAACAAATTGGTTTTTTTAAAAGCTACACCTTAGTTTTACGTTTTGCGCTTTGAGTTTTGCACTTACACTTATTTAGGAGAAAGATATGATTTCTGTGGCACATAGTCGGTTTCAAAGGGTGAGCCCGCGCAAATTGGCGCAGGTGTTGGCGGTAGTCCGGGGCAAACGTGTTGATCAGGCGTTGCAGATGTTGCAATTTGTTCCGAAAGCGGCAAAACCAATAGTGGAGAAGGCTCTTTTATCGGCTTTATCCAACGCCGGGTCGGGTTATAAACCGGAACAATTGGTTATTCATCGGAGCTGGGTTACGCAAGGGACACCGTTAAAAAGGATGCGCGCCGGCTCGATGGGCCGCTCGATGCCCTACAAAAGAAGAACAGCGAATATTACCATTGAATTAGATACGGCAAAAAAATAGGTTGTAGATTCAATATTTGTCGTGGTAGATTAATTTGTTTTTGACTTTGTAGTTAATGTAGGGCAAGCCTTTAGGCTTGCGTCTTTAAATCGCAGGGCTAAAGCCCTGCCCTACGAAAGCAATAGGAAAAAATTTAAAATTTGATTTTTTTAATCAGGAGGAGGAAAAGTGGGTCATAAAGTTCATCCAAAAGCGTTGCGGTTAGGATATATAGCGGATTGGGATTCACGGTGGTTTAGTCGGAACAATTTTGCTGCCTACGTTATAGAGGATGCTAAGATCCGCGAATTTATTCAGGAACGGTTAAGGTTTGGGGCGGTCTCCAAGGTGGGTATTGAGCGGGCCGGGCAGGTGGTGCGAATATTTGTTTTTACGGCTCGACCGGGAGTGGTGATCGGTAAAAAGGGTGCGGATATCGAAGGTTTGCGCCAAGAAATTGAGAGAATTACCGGGAAGAAGGTCGTAGTGAAAATTATGGAAATAAGGATTCCGGAGCTGGATGCCAAGTTGGTTTCCGAAGGAATCGCCATGCAGTTGGAAAAGAAGATTGGTTTTCGGCGAGCGATGAAGAAAGCGATTGAGCGGACAATGGATCGCGGCGCTCTGGGGATCAAGGTTCAGATTTCCGGCCGGCTGGGTGGGGCGGAAATTGCCCGGCGGGAATGGCTGAAAGAAGGCCGGGTTCCTTTGCATACTTTTCGCGCTGATATTGATTATGGATTTACTGAGGCGATAACTAAGTATGGGCGCATTGGGGTGAAGGCTTGGATCTTCAAAGAAGAGATGTTTAAGAAGAGTGAGAAAGATATTCTTAAAGGAATCAAACCGATTGAAAAAATAGAAGAGGTTGTGCCGGCAGTAGCCGAGAAGACTGCGGAGCAAAAAATAGAAGAGGAGATAGTCGATGTTAGTGCCGAAGAGAGTTAAATATCGTAAAATGCAGCGGGGACGAATGAAAGGCAAGGCTACTCGAGGCTCGACAATCGTTTTCGGTGAATATGGTTTGATGGCTTTGGAGCCGGCTTGGATCACAGCCCGGCAGATTGAATCGGTACGGGTAACCATGACTCGCTTTCTCCGTAAAGGCGGCAAGCTGTGGATCCGTTTGTTTCCTGATCGGCCGGTGACGAAAAAACCGGCAGAAACGCGGATGGGTAAAGGTAAAGGTTCGCCGGAGTTTTGGGTAGCGGTAGTCCGGCCGGGAAAGATAATGTTCGAGATCGAAGGAATTACTCATGACCAGGCAAAGGAAGCGGTGAGGTTGGCTTCACATAAGTTGCCGATTGCCGTTCAGTTCGTAGAGCGGGAGGGCGTTTTCGCATGAATAAGGCAAAAGAATTGAGGGAGATGCGGAGTGAAGAGTTAAACAGCAAACTTTGGGAAACTAAAGAAAAACTTTTTCAATTGGGTTTTCAACACCGAGCCGCCCGGACCTTAAAAAATACTTTACAGATTCGAACCTTGAGAAGGGTGGTAGCCCGAATAAAAACTATTTTAAATGAACAATCGAAGAAGGAGAAGAAGTAATGGAATCTAAACAAAAAACCGGTGTGGTAGTTAGCGATAAAATGAATAAAACGCGGGTAGTCGAGGTGTTTCGAACGTACCGGCATTCGTTGTATGGCAAAGTATTGCGTAGTTCTAAGCATTATTATGCTCACGACGAGCAAAACATTTATAAGGTTGGAGATCGGGTAAACATCGCCGAAACGCGGCCGTTGTCTAAATTAAAACGGTGGAAGATAGTTTCTTTATTGGAGAAAACGCAATGATTCAGCAACAAACTCGATTGAATATCGCCGATAATTCCGGCGTTCGCAAAATTATGTGCATTAAAGTTTTGGGCGGGACAAGGCGGCGCTATGCAACTTTGGGTGATGTAATAATTGCCTCGGTGAAGGATGCCATCCCGGATTCGGCAATCAAGAAAGGCGAGGTTGTCCGGGTGGTCATTGTCCGTACGGTCAAAGAATACCGGCGGATTGATGGGACGTATATTAAGTTTGACGATAACAGCGGCGTGGTGATTGATGAGAACGGTGAACCAAAAGGAACGCGTATTTTTGGTCCCGTAGCAAGAGAATTGCGTGAAAGAAATTATCTCAAGATTGTTTCCCTGGCGCCGGAAGTTTTTTAAGGAGTTAAAATGTTAGCAATAAAGAAGAAAGATAAAGTAATTGTTATTGCGGGAAAAGATAAAGGCAAAAAAGGGGAAGTTTTAAAGCTTGTTCCGGAGAAGAACCGATTGGTGGTTAGTAAAATTAATTTTATTAAACGTCATACGCGGCCGACCCAAACCGATCCGGGAGGGATAAGAGAGAAAGAAGCGGCCTTAGCGATCGCCAATGTTATGCTGATTTGTCCAAGATGTAATCAGCCGACGCGGCCACGCCAGGACCGGCTGTCTGATGGGAAGAAAGCCCGATTTTGCCGAAAATGCGAGGAGATGATTGTTTGAAGCAGCGTAAAACGCAAAGCGCAAAACGTAAAACATGACGAGCAAAGAATAAAACAAACTTGAAATTTACTTGTGGAGTGAGGATGTAATGGAGCGCTTAAAAGAATTTTACCGGAAAAATGTTATTCCAGAGATGACCCAAAAATTTGGTTATAAGAACTGTTTTCAGGTTCCCCGTTTAGAGAAGATTGTAGTCAATATTGGTTTGACGGAAGCCAAGGAGAATATAAAGGTTGTGGATATCGCCACGGCAGAACTAGCGGCGATTACCGGACAGAAGCCGCAGCTGCGCCGGGCAAAGAAATCGATTTCCAATTTCAAACTGCGGGAAGGTATGCCCATCGGGATAAGAGTTACTTTGCGGAGCAGGCGGATGTACGAATTTTTCGATCGACTGGTTAACGCCTCGATTCCCAGAATCCGGGATTTCCGGGGACTGGAGAGTAAGGCTTTTGATGGCCGGGGGAATTACAACCTGGGGTTAACTGAACAGCTTGTTTTTAATGAGATCGATTTAGGCAAATCGGATAAACCACGCGGGATGAACATTACGATTGTGACCAGCGCAAAAACCGATGATGAAGCGAAAGAATTTCTGGCGTTAATGGGGATGCCGTTCAAAAAGAGATAAAGAGGGAAGAGGAGTTAATTATGTCGACGTTGGCGTTGATGGCGAAACAAAGTAAGACCCCCAAATTTTCTACGAGACGCAGGAACCGCTGCCAAATTTGTGGTCGTCCGCGGGGTTATATGGGTGATTTTGGGGTATGCCGAATTTGTTTCCGGGCACTTGCCTATCGTGGAGAAATCCCCGGGGTGAGAAAGTCCAGCTGGTAGCTATAGGTAGGGAACGGTCGCGACCGTTCTCTGCAATTAAAGCAAGGGAGATAAAAATATGTCCACAGATCCAATAAGCGATTTGCTGACGACGATTCGTAATGCGAATCAGCGGTTGATAGAAAAAGTTGATGTTCCTTCTTCTAAAATAAAAGAAGAAATAGTCAGGATTCTTAAAGAAGAAGGTTTTGTGGCCAACTATAAACGGATTGATGACCATAAACAAAATATTTTAAGAATATATTTGAAGTATTCGCCCGATCACAAACCGATTTTGGAAGGGTTGCGACGTATTTCTCGTCCTGGCTTAAGGGTTTATAATCCGAGCAGGAAGTTGTCTAAGTTAGGTGGTGGATTAGGGATATCAATTATTTCTACCCCCCACGGGATCATGACAGATCGTCAAGCTCGGTCGGCCAATCTGGGTGGCGAAGTGCTTCTTTATGTGTGGTGAGCGAAATGAGTAGAATAGCAAAAAAACCAATTAATGTGCCGGAAAAAGTGAAAGTAGAAATTAAGAATACCTCGGTCGAGTTGTCCGGTCCGATGGGCAAACGTAGTCAAGCGCTATTCCCAGGGATAAAGGTGGAGTCTAAAGATGATGGTCTTTGGGTTACGCGCCAGGATGGTGATTTAAGTTTGTCCGCTCAGCAAGGACGATGTTATCGGGAAATAATGAATGCTATTTATGGGGTGAGCAAAGGGTTTGAGAAGTCTCTGGAGATCGTTGGCACTGGATTCCGGGCTCAGGTTGCGGGGAAGAATCTGACTCTTCAGTTAGGCTTTTCTCATCCTGTAGAGTATCTCATCCCGGAGGGAATTCAGGTAACTATTGATAAGAACACGGCGGTGCTGATCAAAGGGATAGACAAACAAAAAGTCGGAGAAGTTGCTGCGGAGATCAGGGGACTAAGAGTTCCGGATTCTTATAAAGGTAAAGGCATTCGTTATTTAGGTGAACATCTAATTCGTAAGGCTGGGAAAGCGGCTTCAGCTGCCGGAGCAGGAGCAAAGAAATGAAAATAGATAAAAATCGTCGTTTCCAATTTCGAAAAGACCGGGTGCGCAAAACAATATTAGGGTCGACAGAACGACCGCGGTTGTGCGTTTTTCGCAGTCTGAAACATATTACGGCTCAGTTGATTGATGATACGGCCGGCAGAACATTGTTCTATGTTTCTTCCGACTCTCCGGATTTACGCAAAGAGTTAAAGACCGGAGGTAACGTTGCGGCGGCGGCACGAGTTGGAGAAACTTTGGCCCAATTGGCGCAAGCCGGCGGAATAAAAAAAGTTGTTTTTGATCGCAGTGGCTGGCTATATCACGGCCGGGTCAAAGCGTTAGCCGATGCGGCGCGCAAGGGCGGACTGGAATTTTAACGAGATGCAATTATATTAATGTAGAGACGCAAAATTTTGCGTCTTTACATTATTTGATATTGATTGCGAGGGGAGGTTTTTTTTGGCTAGAATAGATCCGGATGGTTTAGATTTAAAAGATACGGTGGTTACGATTAACCGAGTGGCTAAGGTGGTTAAGGGAGGAAAAAGGTTTTCCTTTGCGGCCTTAGTGGTGGTTGGTGACGGTCATGGTCATGTGGGATGCGCTTTAGGTAAAGCCAGAGAAGTTCAGTCCGCGATCCAAAAAGGGATTAAGCGGGCAAAGAAAAATTTAATTTTAGTTAATTTAAGGGGAACAACTATACCGCATATGATTATTGGCGAGTTTGGCGCCGGCAAAGTTCTGATGCGCCCGGCTGTGCCCGGTACTGGTGTTATCGCCGGTGGAGCGGTGCGGGCGGTGTTGAATGCGATCGGGGTTAAAGATGTGTTAACTAAATCTTTAGGTAGTTCGAATAATTTTAATGTTCTTTATGCGACAATGGAAGCGTTAAAAAATTTAAAAACTGCTGAAGCCGTCGATAAACTCCGGGGCGGGAGAATAAGCCAATGAAATTGCAAGATTTGAAGCCGGCTGCCGGTTCTCATCATCGAAGAAAGATTGTGGGCCGCGGGCGGGCCACCGGCCATGGGGCAACAGCTACTCGCGGCACTAAAGGACAGAATTCCCGTAAAGGGAAAAGCCCCTGGTTAGGATTCGAAGGCGGACAGATGCCTTTGGTGCGCCGAACACCCAAAAGAGGGTTTAATCATAAAGATTTTGCCATCAGGTATTCCGTGGTAAATTTGGATTTGTTGGCCGCCAGGTTTAAAGCCGGGGAAGAAGTTAATCCCCAGGTTTTAAGAGATAAAGGTATCATCAAGAAAAATTTACCGATAAAAATTCTTGGTAACGGCGAGATAAAATTTCCACTTTCAGTGAAAGCCCATTCATTTTCCAAAATTGGCAAAGAAAAAATTTTAGCCGGCGGCGGGAATATAGAACAGGTGAAGTGGTAGGATTAAATGTAAAGTAGTTGTGTTCCCCCTTTAAGAAAGGGGGATTGAGGGGGATTTAGAAAATTTTGTTAAAATCTCCCCTACCCCTCTTTATAAAAGAGGGAAAAAAGATGCTCAGCAAAGGAGCAACATGGACACAGGTATACGCGGGTATAATAATATTTTTAAAGTGCCGGAATTGAAGCGAAGGATTTTATTTACCCTGCTGATTCTGGCTGTTTATCGTCTCGGTGCGGCGATCCCGATTCCGGGGATTGATGCGGTAGCCCTGAAAGGCTTTTTTGATGCTCAAAGCAAGACGCTATTTGGGTTTTTGGATATGTTTTCCGGCGGCGCTTTAAATAAACTGTCACTCTTTTCGATGGGGATAATGCCCTATATTAATGCTTCCATTATCATGTCTCTGCTCAAGACGGTGTTGCCCTATTTGGAAAAGTTGTCCAAGGAAGGGGAGATGGGGCGGAAGAAAATAACTCAAATTACCCGCTACGCGACATTGGTGTTAGGAGCGGTGCAATCATTTGGTTTAACCTTTATGATTATGCAGATGAAATCACCGAATGGGGTGGCGGTGGTGCCTGACCCCGGTTTGGCGTTTCAATTGCTTTCCGTGCTTACCTTGACTACCGGTACGGTCTTGATTATGTGGATGGGAGAACAAATAACCGAAATGGGGATTGGTAACGGCATATCCTTAATTATCTTTGCCGGGATCGTAGAAGGGTTGCCGGGCGCAATCAATAATGTTTTTCAGCTTTTGCGCAGTGAGGAAATTGGTTTGTTTGTGGTATTGTCTCTGCTGGTGTTGGTCCTTGGGGTGACGGCGCTGGTTATATGGGTAGAAACTGCTCAGCGGCGAGTGCCGGTCCAATATGCGCAAAGGATGGTTGGCCGGAAGATGTATCGGGGGCAGAGTACCTTTTTGCCAATTCGTGTCGATCAGTCCGGTGTAATCGCGGTAATTTTTGCGATTTCGATATTGTATACGCCACTGACGATTGCCCAGTTTTTTCCAGACTCGGTTTGGGGAAAAATATTGATGGGGTGGAGCCGGGGAAGCTGGATCTATGAGATGGTCTACGGCATGTTGATAATATTTTTCTGCTATTTTTATAATTCCATAATTTTCAATCCCAATGATTTAGCGGATAATATGAAAAAATGGGGCGGGTTTATCCCGGGCATCAGGCCGGGCGAATCGACGGCTAATTATATCAAATTTATCCTGGAGCGGATTACTTTGGGTGGAGCGTTATTTGTGGTGGCGATCGCTATTCTGCCGGATTATCTGAGAGACTGGATGAATGCCCCGTTTTTCTTCGGCGGCACAGCGCTGTTAATTGTGGTGGGAGTAGGTCTGGACACAATTGGCCAAATCGAGTCCCATTTGATTATGCGTCACTACGAAGGTTTCATGAAAAAAGGCCGAATTCAGGGCCGTTGGTTTAACATAAAGTAAGGCAGCCTAAAAGCCTAAAAGTTATTAGCCTAAGAGCTTAAGACGCACAGGATATAAAATGTTGAATCTGATTATATTTGGGCCTCCAGGGGCCGGGAAAGGGACTCAGGCGGTTTTGATTTCGGAAACATATAAGATACCGGCGATTTCTACCGGTGATATTTTCCGGGAAGCGGCGGGCTCAGAGTCGGAGTCGGGGAAAAAAATAAAAGCCGCGATGAAAAGCGGCAATCTGGTGGATGATTCAGTGGTGATCGATGTGGTGGTGGAACGGTTGGCTCGGCCGGATTGCAGCCGCGGTTTTATTCTTGATGGCTTTCCCCGGACACTGAACCAGGCGGTAGAACTGGATAAATTCTTGACGGCAAAAAAGATAAAAATAGACAGAGTAATTTCTTTCAATGTCGGTGAGGACGGTTTGGTGCGGCGGCTTTCCAAGCGCCGGGTTTGTAAACAATGTAAGAAAATATATAATTTGTTTACCGCAGCGCCTAAAAAACAAGGGGTTTGCGATGTCTGCGGAGGAAGTCTTTATCAGCGTGAAGATGATCAACCGGCAACAATCAAACAACGGCTGCAGGTCTATTCTCAACAAACACAGCCAGTGTTGGATTATTATCGAAAAAGTGGAAATTTAGTTAGCATGGAAGCAGACTTTTCCCCGGAAGAAGTTTTCATTGCTCTTTCTAAAATGTTGGGAGTTTAGATGTTTGCGTTTTCGGCATCGCGAGGTATCGAGATAAAAACCCGGCAGGAGTTGGAGTGTCTGAGGGTAAGCGGGCGGATTACCGCCGAAGTCTGCGCCGGCCTGACCAAAGAGGTTGGTCCGGGAGTGACGACAAAAAAATTGGATCAACTGGCTGGAGAACTGATTGCCCGCTTAGGGGCCAAACCGGCTTTCATGGGATACCGTGGTTATCCGGCGAATATTTGCGCTTCACTGAATGATGAGGTGGTGCACGGGATACCCAGTGATAAACGGGTGCTTCGCGAAGGGGATATAATTTCGCTGGATTTGGGTGTGGTTTATGCCGGATTTTACGGTGACATTGCCGTTACCCTGCCTGTGGGGAAAATTAGCAAGAAATGTGAAGAGCTTCTGGCGATAACCGAAGAATCCCTTTATCAGGGTATTAAAAAAGCCTCCGCCGGCAACCGCCTGCAAGATATATCTGCGGCCGTGCAGGGTCTGGTGGAAAGCAACGGTTGTTCGGTGGTGCGATCGTTTGTCGGGCATGGGATTGGGCGTCAACTGCATGAAGATCCGATGATTCCAAACTTTCTTGATCCCGGCGAACCGAATCCGCAGTTGCGGGCGGGGATGGTGCTGGCGATCGAGCCGATGGTCAATATCGGCGGCTGGGCAGTAAAAGTTCTTAGTGATGGGTGGACAGTAGTTACAGTTGATGGAAGCCTTTCCGCTCATTTTGAACATATGGTAGCGATTACTGAGCAAGGACCGGAAATATTAACGCGAATGTAGGGGCATAAAATTTTATGCCCGTACAATTAACGAGGAGAACAATGGCTAAAGAAGAAAAAATTGAAATGGATGGGATTATCAAAGAGGCGCTGCCTAATGCCATGTTTCGGGTGGAGTTGGAAAATGGTCATAAGATTTTGGCACATATTTCCGGCAAGATGCGGGTGCATTATATAAAAATTTTGACTGGCGATAAAGTTAAAGTTGAGCTTTCTCCCTACGATTTAAATCGGGGTAGAATCATTTATCGGCAAAAATAATGGAGAGATAAAAATGAAGGTAAGAGCGTCGGTTAAACCAATGTGTAAAAAATGCAAAGTGATTAAACGTTACGGTGTAGTCAGGGTGATCTGCAGCGATGTCCGGCATAAACAAAGACAGGGATGATAATAACAGAAAATCGTCATGGGTTATGAGTCATGAGTCTTGAGTTTAAAAGACTCGATTCCTTTAAGCACACAACCCAAGACCCAAAGCTCAGGACATAGAGTGTTTTTCATAGTTTGACTTTTGAGGAGGTTTTTTAGATGGCACGTATTGCGGGGTTGGATTTACCTAAAGACAAGAGAATAGATATTGCGCTTTCTTATATTTATGGGGTTGGCCGCCCGCTGGCTAAAGTAATTTTAGCCAATACGACGATTAATCCAGCCACAAGGGTAAAAGATTTGACTGAAGCCGAAGTGAATGCTTTAAATACTTTGATCAGCCGGGATCTGACGGTGGAAGGGGAATTGCGGCGGGAAGTAAGCACGAATATTAAAAGGTTAATCGAGATTGGCAGTTATCGGGGTGTGCGGCATCGAAGAAATTTGCCTTCCCGTGGACAAAGGACAAAAACTAATGCCCGGACCAAGAGAGGCAAGCGCAAGACGGTAGGAGCGACAAAAGCCGCTGCCGCTCAGGGTAAACCGGAAGCGAAAAAATAAATAAGTGGGGGAGGGAGTTGCTGCACTACTGGAAGCTAATCTGTTACAAAAATAAAGGCCGGTATTTATTAATGGAGGTTGGATAAATGGTTGTTAAAAAGGCTACAAGACGCAGTAAGCGCAAGGTAATGAAGGGGATTGTTGTTGGGAGGGTATATATTCAATCTTCTTTTAATAATACGATAATTAATATTACGGATGAGAAAGGTAATTGTATCTCCTGGTCTTCATCCGGCGCCTGCGGATTTAAGGGAACAAAAAAGGGAACACCGTTTGCCGCGCAAATTGCGGCCCAGTCTGCCGCTAAAAAGGCTTTAGAGCATGGACTAAAAACGGTGTCAGTACTGGTTAAAGGACCGGGGTCAGGCCGGGAAACGGCAATCCGTTCTTTGCAGGCAACCGGTTTGACAGTTACATCGATTCGAGATGTTACCCCGATTCCTCACAACGGATGTCGGCCGGCAAAACAAAGGCGGGTATAAAGTCAAAAGCATAGGTCGTATAAGTCTTATAGGTCTTATAAGACATATAATTTTTTTGTGTTGGAGGTTTAGTTAATTGGCTAATTATAGAGGTCCAGTTTGTCGATTGTGCAGAAGAAACAGTCAGAAGCTTTTTTTGAAGGGAATAAAGTGCACTACCCATTGCACATTGGATAAAAAAAGCCGCGCGAAGCCTCCCGGGCAGCATGGCGATAAAAGGATGCGGGTTTCTGAATATAGCCGTCAGCTGAGGGAAAAACAAAAAGTACGGCGGATATATATGGTCCAGGAACGTCAGTTCCGCCGCTATTTTGCTGAGGCGGAACGGCAAAAGGGGATGACCGGCGAAAATCTGCTGGTGTTGTTGGAGCGGCGGCTGGATAGCATTGTGCATCGTTTAGGGTTTGCCTCTTCAATGCGCTCTGCTCGTCAACTGGTGCGAAACGGGCATATACTGGTCAACGATAAAAGGGTTAATATCCCTTCTTATTTGATTAAGGAGGGAGAGACGGTTACACTCAAAGAGAAGAGCCGGGAAAACGTGGAAATTAAGAAATCGTTAACCGAAACAACTCAAGCCGGGTATCCGGAATGGATTGAGTTCCGTCCGGAAAATTTTTCGGGAAGAATTTTACGCCTACCCACCCGGGATCAAATTCCAGTGGCCGTAGAAGAGCATTTGATCGTAGAATTTTATTCAAGATAATTGCTTGTGGGGAAAAGTAGGGCAGGGCTTTAGCCCTGCAGTTTTAAAGACGCAAGCCTAAAGGCTTGCCCTACATTTGCTAAGCAAAATAATGATTGCTTTTGCTACAGGAGGTTAGAGCAGATATGAATTTTAAGGACTTAGTGCTTCCGGATAAACTTATTGTCGACAAAGATACTCTTACCGGTACTTATGGTAAGTTTATTGCTGAACCATTTGAACGCGGATACGGACATACGATTGGGAATAGTTTGCGGCGGATATTGCTTTCTTCTCTGGAAGGCGCAGCCGTAACGGCTGTTCGGATCAAGGGCGCTCCTCATGAATATTCAGTGGTACCGGGTGTTAAGGAAGATGTGATCAATATTTTGCTTAATTTGAAACGCGTCCGTTTTAAAATGTATGGTCAGGGGATGGAAGTTTTAACCCTCTCCACCAAAAAAGAAGGTCCGGTTAAAGCCGGTGACATTCGCGCTAACCCTCAAGTGGAGATATTAAACCCGGAGTTGTCGTTTGCCACATTGGACAGCGGCGGAGAACTGGAAATGGAGTTGGAGGTTTCCCGCGGCCGTTGTTATGTGCCGGCCGAGAAAAACAAACGTCCCGGACATCCACTGGGAACAATCCCGGTTGATGCTATTTTTACTCCCGTGATTCGTGTTCACTATGAAGTGGAGAATACCCGGGTTGGCCAAATGACCGATTACGATCGTTTAATCCTGCAAATCTGGACTGACGGATCAGTTACACCGCAGGACGCGTTGGCTTATTCGGCGCTGATTTTAAAAAATAGTCTGGCCGTCTTTATTACCATCGATGAACAGGCTGTGGAAATAGGCGAAAAAGTTGAAATTTCCTCGCCTGAACAAAAAACTAATCCGGAAAGAGAGCGGCTGGAAGAGTTAATCAATCAACCGGTTGATAATATCGAACTTTCTGTGCGGGCTTCCAACTGTTTGAAAAATGCGAAAATTAAAACTATCAAGGAGTTAGTGATTAAACGCGACGAAGAATTGTTGGCTTATAAAAATTTCGGCCGAAAATCGCTGGATGAAATTAAAGAACAGCTGCAAGAGCTGGGGCTTTCCTTAGCGATGAATGAAAAAATTAAAGAGTTAGGAATACCAGCGGAATCGGAGAAAGCCAATGCCCACTAAACCTGGAGAAGGACGTAAATTAGGTCGTCCGGAAAACCATCGAAACGCTCTTTTGCGTAATTTAGCAACCAGCATCTTTCAACATGAGCGGGTCTCTACTACTGAGGCGAAAGCCAAAGAATTGCGCCGGTTTGCCGATCGCTTGATCAATCAGGCGAAGCCGGGAGATCTCAATGCCCGCCGCTATGTTTATCGGTATATCCAGGACAAAGAAGTAAGAAAAAAAATTTTTGAGGTGCTTGTTCCCCGATACCAAAGCCGAGTCGGCGGCTATACGCAGATTTTTCATCTCGGTTCGCGAAAAGGCGACAACGCCAAGATATCATTGCTTAAGCTGATGCCGTAGAGGCATAAAATTTTATGCCTCTACATTTTTCATTTATCCTTGCTTTTAAAATTTTTTAATAGTAGAATCTGCCTGTCGGCTGCAGTAGTTATAAGGCAACGGCAATAAAGGCAATTCATAGCAATAAATACTTTGCAAGATAATTGCTTAAGTGATTTCAATGTAGGGCAAGCCTTTAGGCTTGCGTCTTTAAAATCGCAGGGCTAAAGCCCTGCCCTACGTCATTGATGTTGGACACAAAAGGAAAGAATAATGTTTAATTATTTGTTTAGTCTGTTTTCTAATGATATGGGTATCGATTTGGGAACAGCTAACACTTTAGTGTATGTAAAAAATGGCGGTATCGTTCTGCGTGAACCAAGCGTGGTAGCTATCGATAACGACACTAAAGAAGTTTTGGCGATCGGCATGGAAGCAAAACGGATGTTAGGTAAAACACCTTCCCATATTATCGCCGTTCGTCCCTTAAGGGACGGGGTAATCGCTGATTTTGAAATAACTCAGCAGATGATTCGCTACTTTATTAAAAAAGTTCACAATCGGCGGAGTCTGATTCATCCGAGAATTGTTATTGGCATACCGTCTCGCACCACACCGGTGGAAAAAAGAGCGGTTCGGGAAAGCGCAGAGCAGGCCGGCGCCCGGGAAGTTTATTTGATCGAAGAACCGATGGCCGCGGCGATCGGCGCCGACATCCCAATCCATGAGCCGGCCGGTAATATGATTGTCGATATCGGCGGGGGAACCACAGAGGTAGCGGTTATTTCCTTGGGCGGGATGGTGGTATCGAATTCGATAGTTGTGGCTGGCGATGAGATGGACGAAGCAATTGTCAGTTATTTCCGGAAAAAATATAATCTGCTGATTGGAGAATCTACGTCCGAAACAGTAAAAATTAAAATCGGGTCGGTATTTCCTTTGCCGGAAGAAACCTCAATGGAAGTCAAGGGACGCGATCAGGTTTCCGGGCTGCCAAAAACAATTGTAATTACTTCTGAAGAAGTGCGCCACGCCCTCTCCGATCCGATAAAATTAATTGTAGAAATTATTAAAGAAACATTAGAGCAAACGCCTCCGGAGTTGTCCGCTGATTTAGTTGATCGGGGTATAGTTTTAGCCGGCGGCGGCGCTTTGCTTCGCGGTCTGCCGGAGCTGCTCAGTCAAGAAACGGAGTTGCCGGTAAATTTGGCGCCCGATCCACTGATTTGTGTCGCTTTGGGTACCGGCCGTTACTTGGAAGAATTGGATACACTGAGAAAGCGAAAAAGGCATCGATAGTTTAGGCCTAATTTGAAGCATAGGAAATTTAATATTTGTTTTGTGTGTGTTCCCCCTTTAAAAAGGGGGATTAAGGGGGATTTTGAAAATTATAAATATTGTCTAAATCTCCCCTACCCCTCTTTTCAAAAGAGGGAAAAAATGTCACAGATATGTAAAGTTCCGCGCGCAGCGAGGGCTAACTTTGTGGGTATCTAAAATGGATGAAGAAAAAAGATGGGTAGTGGGAGTCTTCTTTTTTCTTTTTTTAGTCAATATTTTCTTCCTCACCTTTAACTTCACCGGTAAAATTCAATCCTTAAAAAAAATCTTTTTCTATGTGTTCTCTCCGGTAATTAATGTTACCGAAGACACCGTTTCAGCCGCCGAGGGTATTTCTTCCAAAGCGCACCGGCTTCTCTCCGCTTATCAAGAAAATACTATTCTGCGGGAAGAAATGAAAAAAGCTTTGCATTGGAAAAATGAATATGATCGGTTAATCGAGGAAAACAAACGGTTCCACCAGCTTCTGCAATTGAAAGAGCGGCTGCCCTATTTTACGGTAGCCGTTAGAATCATCGCCCGCGATCCGCATGGTTGGTATCAAACAGTTATTATTGACAAAGGAAGCCGGGATAAGATACTTATGAATCAACCGGTTATTGCTGTCCAGAATGGTAAAGAAGGGGTAGTAGGCCGGATCTCGGAAGTTAGTTCGTCTTCGGCGAAGGTTTTGCTTTTAACCGATTCCTTGTCGGGTGCAGCCGCCGATGTTCAACGGTCGGGCATCAACGGAGTTCTGCTTGGCCGCAATGAAGATCAATTGAGTTTTAATTTTGTTACCAACGATGCTGATATTCAAAAGGACGATCTTTTGGTTACCTCCGGTATTGGAGAAGTTTTTCCTCCGGGACTGGCGCTGGGTAAAATAGAAAAAATTGTGGTGAACAAATATCAAATTTTCCAAACCATTTCGGTGCGGCCGACTTTGGATTTTCACCGGCTGCACGAACTCTTAGTTTTGATTATAAATAATAAAGAATGAAAAAAATATTTTTTTATCCGGCTACTCTTCTTATCGGTTTAATTTTGAATATTTTCTGGGATAATTATTTCAGCATCAATGGGGTAAGTCCGCAGCTTACCCTGCTCGTTTTGATTTATCTCTCACTTAGAGAGGGACCGTTGATCGGCGAGGTCTGGGGTTTTTTTGCCGGCTTGTCTCTCGATGTGTTTACTTCCGGACCGTTTGGCGCCCAGGGCTTATTTTTTACCGTAACCGGATTCGCGATTGGGATGTTAAAAGGAAAAATGGAGGAAGATAACTATTTGGCGATCGCTCTACTTGTAGTTTTGACAAGTTGGTTTTCTTTGATCAGTTTTATTGTTGTGCAAAATATTTTTTCAACTTTGTCAGTGCGAAGCATAAACTGGATATACTGGATTGCCATCCCGATTTACAATATTATTTTGGCGCCGGTTATTTATCTGGTTTTAGGAAAATGGCAAGACCTTTGGCAATCTTCCAAGAACGGTAAATTGTGAGGATATTTTTCTTTTAAATTGTAACATTTTGCTCGTACAGTGACGTCGTAGGGCAGGGCTTTAGCCCTGCGATTTTAAAGATGCAAGCCTAAAGGCTTGCCCTACACCTTAATCCTTCCCCCTCAAGGGAGAGGAAATAGAGGCATGGAGCTTGATAACTAATGTGGCAAGCCGATTATTTAGCTCGTGAACAAAAGAATTTTAATTGGAATCTGCAGATTCTTCTCGGGATAATTATTGCTTTTTTTTCTGTTCTCGGTTTTCGATTGTTTTTTCTGCAAATTATTCGCCGGCAGGCTCTCCTGGCCATCTCCGAACAAAACCGCACCCAGCTTTATGTCGAACAGGCCAACCGGGGTTTTATTTACGATCGGAAAGGGGAAATTTTAGCCGATATTCAGCCTTCATTTTTGGTTACTTTTTCCAACCTGAAAATCGATGAAGACAAATTGGCTGCCGAGATCAAAGAGTTGTCCAGACTACTCAGGGTCCCTTCCCGGGAACTTAGGGAGAAGATTAATGCTTTGAAAGGATATCCTTTTGAGGCGCTGCCTTTGGTAAAAAATATTTCACGGGATACACTGCTTAAACTGATTGAGGAAATACCAAATTTACCCGGGATAAATATTCAAGTTGTGCCTCAGCGCCGATATCCGAAGGGAGAAACAGCTTGTCATATTCTTGGTTATATCGGCGAAATCAGCAAAGAAGAGTTAAAGAAAAATGTTTCCCTGGGCGATGAATACCGCCCGGGAGACTGGATTGGTAAAACCGGCCTGGAAAAAATTTATGACAATTTACTCAGGGGGGAAGATGGCGGTTCTCAAGTGGAGGTTGATGCCCACGGCCGTCAACAGCGGATTATTCAAAGAATCGAGCCGGTTCCCGGCGACAACCTGATCTTGACGTTAGATTATTCCTTGCAGAAATTGGCGGAAGAAAGTTTACGGGGTAAATCCGGGGCCGTTGTTGCTCTCGATCCGCGGAATGGCGAGGTTTTGGCTTTAGCCTCCGCCCCCGCTTTTAATCCGAACATTTTTATCCAGAAAGGAAACCGGGTTGAATTAGAAAGAATATTTAATGATTTAGACCATCCGATGATGAATCGGGCTATTCAGGGAACTTATCCTCCGGGATCAATATTCAAGCCGATTACGGCTTTGGCCGGACTGGAAAAAGGTATCGATCCAACCAGAAAAATTTTTTGTCCCGGTTTTTTTTTGTTGGGACAGGAAGATCGAAAATTCCGTTGTTGGAACGAAAAAGGACACAGGCGGGTTGGGTTGATTGAGGCGATGGCTTTTTCTTGCGATGTGTATTTTTATCATTTAGGATTAATTGTCGGCTCGGATCTGTTGGAGGATTGGGCAAAAAGTTTTGGACTGGGATCAATTACCGGTATTGATCTCCCGGCAGAAAAGCCGGGGCTCGTTGCGGGAAAAGCCTGGAAAAAGAAAAATCATCGAGTCGGCTGGTATCATGGTGATACGGTAAATATGGCGATCGGGCAGGGTTTTTTTCTGCTGACGCCTTTACAGGCGGCGATGATTGCTGGTTGTGTCGCCAACGGCGGCAAGGTTTACCGCCCTTATCTGTTAAAAAAAGTTTTAGGTCAAAATGACCGGGTGGTTAAGGAATTCTATCCCCGGCTAATCAGAAATATTGAAGTGGAGATGAAAAATCTGCGTCTGGTTCAGCAGGGGATGGCGGTTGTAGTCGCTTCCGGAACAGGTCAGAACGGAGCGGTGGCCGGAATCAATGTGGCTGGCAAAACCGGTACGGCGCAGAATCCGCATGGTGAGGATCATGCCTGGTTTATTGCTTATGCTCCGGTGGAATATCCGCAAATCGCGGTGAGTGTGATCGTCGAAAACGGTGGTCATGGAGGAGCAGTCGCCGCGCCCATCGCCGCGAAGATTATCGAGGAATATTTAAGAGCGCAAAACGCAAAGCGCAAAACGTAAAGTGTAAAGTCAAAAGAATCGAGCCTTTAGAAGTTTTTAAACTTACAGGCACAGTGATGTCGTAGGGCAGGGCTTTAGCCCTGCGGTTTTAGAGGCGCAAGCCTAAAGGCTTGCCCTACATTTTTTAAAGGTATACTTATGTCAAACCAGATTTTAAAACGGGTGGATTGGGTTTTGCTTCCTTTGGCGGTTTTTTTGGCCTGCTGGGGGATACTGATGATTGTTTCCGCCGCTAATCGCAGTCCGCAGTTAAGCGCTTTGTTTAGCAAACAGCTTTTGGCTTTAGGGCTGGGCTTGCTTGGGATGTTTTTTTTAATGATCGTTAATTACCAGGTTTTCCGTCAATGGTGGTTGATTCTTTACGGGCTGAATATCGGGATGCTGATACTGGTCTTGCTGATCGGCAAGACCATCCGTGGTTCACAGGGTTGGTTTGAACTGGGGCTGTTTTCTTTTCAGCCGGCGGAGTTGGCGAAGCTGTTGGTAATCCTGAGTCTGTCCAGCTTCATTGACCGTTATTGGGACCAGGCGCGGACGACAAAAATTATTTTAGGAGTGGTGATAATCATTTTTTCGACTATGGGTCTTATTCTTTTACAGCCGGATTTTTCTTCGGCGATAGTTTTTATCCCGCTTTTATTGATTTATCTTTTTATTGCCGGTATTCCGTTGTTGGTGATATTTTTTATCGTTCTTTTCGGACTGCTGGCTTTTGGTATCCCCCTGTTAGCAACCTTCCTTTCCTTGAAACCGGCTCTCCTGGAAAACTCGCTGATTAGTTTTATCTATCGGGCGACAACTTCCTGGTTTGAAGCCTCTTTGGTTTTGATCGCGATTTTTTTTGTCTTGACCCTGATCTATTATTTTCTTTTCAAGCTCCATTTTTCCATCCCGCTATATTTATTGATCGTTACTTACGGAGTAATTTCCTGCGGGGTGTTGGCCAGTGGAGGGGTAAATGTGGTTTTGAAGGAATATCAAAGGAAACGGCTTCTGGTTTTTTTAGATTCAAAAATTGACCCCTTAGGGGCGGGTTATAATGTTCGTCAAGCGAAGATCGCGATCGGTTCCGGAGGGTTGGTTGGAAAAGGACTTTTTTCGGGAACGCAAAGCCAGCTGGGTTTTTTGCCGGAGCGGCATACCGATTTTATTTTTGCTGTGCTTGGGGAAGAAACGGGATTTTTTGGCAGTCTTTTTTTTCTGCTGTTTTATTTGATTTTTCTCTGGCGGATAATTGATATCGCCCGCCTTTCCCGCGACCGCTTTGGCAGTTTAGTGGCCGTCGGGATTGCCGCAGTTTTTGCTTTTAGCAGTATCGTAAATATCGGGATGGTCATGGGGATAATGCCGGTAACCGGTCTGCCCCTCCCCTTGTTTAGTTATGGCGGTTCCTCTTTGTTGGTTTCATTTTTGCTGATCGGTCTTCTGCTCTCAATTTACTTTAGAAGATTTACATATTAAGTTTGAAGTGTTCCCCCTTTTAGAAAGGGGGATTGAGGGGGATTTTGAAAATTAGAAATATTGTCTAAATCTCCCCTACCCCTCTTTTTAAAAGAGGGAAAAAAACATCACAGATATGTAAAGTTCCGGGCGTAGCGAGGAATAGCTTATGGATTTGGAAAAAATTTTGCCGTTGGTGGAAAAACCTAGCCGGTATATTAATTCCGAATGGAATTCCCGGCATAAATATGCTTCCCAGAATACAAAAAACGCGGTGCAAACTTGTTTTTGTTTCCCGGATCTGTATGAGATCGGCATGTCCAATTTGGGGCTGGAAATTCTTTATGGGATAGTCAACAACCGCGATGACGCTTTAGCGGAAAGGGTCTATGCTCCGGGGCTGGATTTGGAAAAAATTTTGCGCCGGGAAAACCTGCCGCTTTTTTCTTTGGAATCCGCTCGTCCTTTAAAGGAGTTTGATCTGCTGGGGTTTACCTTCCAGTATGAGCTCGTTTTTACAAATTTCCTGAACATCCTGGATTTGGCCGGACTGCCGGTACGGAGTAAAGATCGGGTAGAGGCGTTTCCGTTAATTGCCGCCGGCGGGCCCTGTGCGGCTAACCCTGAGCCGATGGCCGATTTTGTCGATTTTTTTGTTTTTGGCGAGGGGGAAGGTTTAATCGGCCAAATTATTGAAAAAATTAAAGAGGAAAAAAATAAAAATAACCCCGATAAAAAAAGACTGCTGAAGAATTTAGCCCGGCTTAAAGGCGTCTATGTCCCGGGTTTTTATCAAGTCAGCTACTTTGATCACGGCCCGATCAAAAAAATTCAGCCAATCGATTCTTTCGCCCCTTCCCGGGTCGAACGGGTTTTTGTCGATTTAGAAACTGCTTTTTATCCGACGCGCCCCCTGGTGCCATTTTTAGATACTGTGCATAACCGTCTGACCGTGGAGATTGCCAGGGGTTGTCCGCGAGCCTGCCGGTTTTGTCAGGCTTCGACGATCTATCGTCCCTATCGCCGGCGTTCCCTGGAAAAAAATCTGCAATTAATCGCCGAGGCTTTGCCGGCCACCGGTTATGAGGAGATTTGTCTGGCCTCTCTATCCACAACTGATTATCCGGATATTGAACCGCTGGTAAAAAAAATACTGGAACGCTATCAGCAGGAACGGATCGCGATTTCCCTGCCTTCACTGCGCTGCGACGCTTTTTCCTTGTCTTTAGCCGGGATGATTCAAAAAGTTAAACGCGCCAACCTTACCTTTGCCATCGAGGCCGGGACGGACCGGCTAAGGCGGAGTTTGCGTAAGGATTTATCCGAAGAACAAATCTTTAACACCTTGAGGATGGCGGTGGAAAAAGGCTGGAAGTTAATCAAGCTATATTTCATGTTCGGTCTGCCCGGCGAGAAAACCGAGGATGTCGAGGGGATCGTTAGTCTGGTGAAAAGGATTAAAAAAATTTCCCCTCGCTTGAATTTGAATATCACGATTTCCCCTTTTGTGCCGAAAGCCCACACCCCTTTCCAGTGGGCGAAACAGGAAGAGCGGCAATCCTTGCGGGACAAAAGTAATTTTCTGATTAAAAATCTTTCCGGCCAGGTAAAATTTCACCGGGTGGAACAGGCCTATATTGAAGGGGTTTTAGCCCGCGGGGACCGCCGTTTGTCGCCGGTAATCGAGAAGGCCTGGCGGTTAGGCTGCAAGTTTGACCAATGGCAGGAATTTTTTAATTTTTCATTGTGGGAGCAGGCTTTTAACGAAGAGGGGGTTGATCCGGGATTCTATCTTCATCGGGAAAGAACCGGCGAAGAAATTTTTCCCTGGCAGGTTTTGGAGAGCGGCGTATCCAACGAATTTCTCTGGAAGGAATACCTGGCCAGCAAAAATGATTGAACGATACCGAATAAAATATGGCAAAGAAAAGATTGTGCGTTTTGTCTCGCATCTGGAAGTGGTGACTTTTTTGCGCCGGGCAGTCCGGCGGTCCGGGTTGGCGGTAAATTATTCCCAGGGGTTTAACCCGCAGATCCGCCTGGCTTTAGGTCCGGCTCTGCCTTTGGGGTATGAAAGCAATACGGAGTTTTTCGATCTGGAATTGGCGCGCGCGGAAAATCCAAAAAAAGTTAAAGAATTGTTGGACGCTCAAATGCCGGCCGGTTTTTCGATTATAGAGGTGCGCCAAATTTCTCTTTCCCTGCCCTCCTTGGAACAGGGGATTAATTTGGCGGAGTACGAAATTTCTGTCGAGCTGGACGAAGAAAAAATAAAAACCTTTTTACAACTGGAAAAATTTGTTATTATTAAAAGCAAGAAAGGGAAGGAAGAAGAAATTGATCTGCGGCCGCTGGTTTTGAAGCTGAACCGGGAAAACGGGCGGCTCAAATTACTTTTGCTTTTTGGCCCGAAAAAAAATGTCCGGCCCGAGCTGATTTTGCAAAAAGTATTTCAGCTGACCGAAGAGACAGCTAAACTTGCGCGCATCCGCCGAATAAATTTATACGGCTGGGAGCCAGGAAAAAAATATTAATAAAGAAGGAAAAAAAATGTTAAAGAAAGAAATTATTGTCAATTGCAATGACGATCAAACCAGGGTGGCTCTGCTGGAAAGCGGGCATCTGGCGGAGTTGTTTATCGAACGGCAGGAAGCTCAGAAAATTGTCGGCAACATCTACAAGGGACGGGTGAAAAGCGTGCTCCCGGGATTGCAGTCGGCCTTTGTCGATATTGGGTTGGAGAAAGACGGGTTCCTGTCGGTTAAAGAAGTTTTCAAGCCGGGTAAAGGAACAAAAATTGAGAAGATGCTGCGCAAAGGCGAGGAAGTTTTTGTGCAAATCAAGAAAGAGGCTTTGGGCACAAAAGGTGTGAAGGTCAGTATGTTCATTGATCTGCCGGGCCGGATTTTGGTTTATCTGCCGATGGAGGAGCACATCGGTATTTCCAAAAATATTGCCGATGAAAAAGAACGGGATCGCTTAAGAGCCATTGTCGATAACAATAAACCGCCGCAGGGCGGATTTATTATCCGTTCGGAAGCCGAGGGCGTGGAAGAAAAACAATTTAAACGGGAGATGCAGTATCTGGTTAACCTCTGGGCGGCCGTGCAGAAACGCGGCTTGGGGGCGCAAGCGCCGGCTCTTACGCACCGGGATTTAGGGATCGTCTTTAAAACCGTGCGGGATTATTTTACCGATGAAGTGGAAATATTTTTGGTTGATTCCTGCCAGGAGTACGAGGAGGTAATGGATTTTTTAACCATCGTTTCTCCGGAATTAAAAGACCGCGCCCAGCTCTACCGGGGAAAAACCCCGATTTTTGACGCTTATAAAATTGAACCGGAGATCGAAGCGATCTTAAAACCGATTGTCAAACTTCCTTCGGGAGGTTACATCATTATTCAGGAAAGCGAAGGGCTGGCGATGATTGATGTGAACAGCGGAAAATTTGTTGCCGGCAAATCGTTCGAAAGTATTGTCTTTCAGACCAATTTGGAAGCGGCTAAAGAGGTCGCCTGGCAGATCCGCTTGCGCAATATCGGCGGGATAATCGTTATCGATTTTATCGACATGGATAACGCTAAAAACCGCAAACAAATTACCAGCGCTTTAACCGAGGCGGTGAAAGGCGAAAAAGCAAAAATTAAAATTTTGCCGATTACCCGCTTAGGTTTAGTGGAAATGACCAGGGAGCGGCAACGGGAAAGTATTTCCAAAACCCTCACCGAACCCTGTCCCTATTGCAAAGGCGGCGGACATGTTTTCTCCCGGGAAAGCATGGCGATAAAAATTAAAAAAGAACTGCTGAAGTTAGAAAGAAAACCGGGACAGGAAATAATCAAGTTGGAACTGTCGCCGGAGGTCGCCGAATTTTTTCAGTCCTATCTGGCCAAGCTGGAGAAAAAAATCGGCCGCAAAATAAAAATTTCCTCCAACCAATTGGTCCATTGGAACGATTACCGAATCATTTTGGATTGATTTACAAAAGAAGTGATTAGGTAATTACCCCCTCCCCCCCCCGTTTATGGGGAGATGATTTTAAAGTGTAGAGGACAAAACAATTTTCACTTGACAAGCTATTATATTAATATATATACTTATAGTGTAGTCAATTAGTATAAATTGATATAACTAAAGGTTGTCTAATTTGATGCTAAGGAATTTTAGTGTTGTTGACGGTAAAACCAGTTTGCCTTTGATTTTGTAGGGCAGGGCTTTAGCCCTGCGGTTTTAAGGACGCAAGCCTAAAGGCTTGCCCTACGAAATTAATAGTAAAATTTACTATTTGCGGCAAAGTCAGACCGCCTG
>JBDRON010000014.1:0-11772 GCA_043810025.1 Elusimicrobiota bacterium | reverse complement strand
CATTGGGTTGCCTTGTTGTGCTGTTGTATTGTAAAGACGCAAAATTTTGCGTCTCTACCATCTCATTGTGTTGCCTTGTTGTGCTGTTGTATTGTAAAGACGCAAAATTTTGCGTCTCTACCATCTCATTGTGTTGCCTTGTTGTGCTGTTGTATTGTAAAGACGCAAAATTTTGCGTCTCTACCATCAGATAAATAAAAAATAAAAAAGGGGAATTTTGTTCTTATGAAACATTTTAGAGAAAAATCCTGCCAGGTCAGAAGCGATATAATTCGGATGTTAACGGAGGCAAAAAGCGGACATTCCGGCGGTTCGCTTTCTTCTGCCGATCTATTGGTGGCCATCTACGATAAGATAATGAGGCATGATCCGCAAAATCCCTTGTGGAGTAATCGTGATTATTTTCTGCTTTCCAAGGGGCATGGCTGCCCGGCCCTATATGCAACTTTAGCTAATTGCGGTTATTTTCCGCGCGAGGAACTGTTGACCTTGAGAAAATTCGGCAGTCGTTTGCAGGGTCACCCGGCAAAAGATAAGAACCTTCCCGGTATTGAGGCCTCTTTCGGTTCTTTGGGGTTTGGACTTTCCGTTGGTGTAGGTCTGGCCCTGGGTTTAAGGCTGGATAATAAGGATAATCGAGTGTATGTTTTAATGAGTGATGGGGAACAGCAGGAGGGCAGTGTTTGGGAAGCGGCGATGAGTTCCGGTCACTATCAATTAGATAATCTTTGCGCGATTATTGATTATAACAAACTGCAGATTGACGGGCCGGTGGAAGAAATAATGGGTGTCAGTTCTTTAGTCGATAAATACCGGGCTTTCCGCTGGCATACTATTGAAATTGATGGACATGATTTTTCGAAAATTTTTCAGGCTTTCGAAGAGGCCCGGCAAACAAAAGGTAAACCTACTTTAATCATTGCTCACACGATCAAAGGTAAGGGAGTTTCCTTCATGTGCGACTTAGTCGAATGGCATGGTAAAGCGCCGTCTTTGGAGCAAGCTGAGAAAGCGCTAAAGGAACTGCAGTCTTAGGCAGGGAACGCATATATGCGTTCCCTACAAACAAAGGAGGTTAAATAATCAATGGTGGAGATCTTTGGTAAAAAAGCAACAAGGATTGGTTATGGAGAAGGATTAGTGGAATTGGGCGAAAAAAATGAGCGGGTGGTAGCTTTAAGCGCTGACGTCTGTGGTTCAACGGCGACGAATTTTTTTCGAGACCGTTTTCCCAAAAGATATTTTTCCACCGGGATCGCTGAGCAAAACATGATGACTATCGCCGCCGGGTTAGCGCTGGCCGGGTTTATCCCTTATGCGGCCAGTTACAGTATCTTTGCTTCAGGACGGGCCTGGGACCAGATTCGGAATATGATTTGTTATTGTCCCTGTAATGTTAAAATTGTCGGCACGCATAGCGGGGTTACGGTTGGCCCGGATGGCGCTACCCATCAAGCTTTAGAAGAAATCGCGCTGATGAGGGTGATTCCCCGGATGACGGTTATTGTGCCGGCGGATGCCCTGGAAGCAAAAAAAGCTACTATTGCTGTTGGTAAATTAGCGGGGCCGGTCTATCTTCGGGTAGGACGCGAACCTTCGCCAATTTTCACCAAAGAGGATTCTCCTTTTCAAATTGGTAAAGCCCAAATCTTAAGAGAAGGAAACGATGCGGCGATTGTTGCCTGCGGATTGATGGTTTACGAGTCCTTGCTGGCCGGTGAAATTTTGGCGGAGAAAGGGATCCAAGCCCGCGTCATCAATTTGCATACGATAAAACCGATCGATAAAACAACTTTAATTACAGCCGCTGAGGAATGTGGAGCGGTTGTCACGGCTGAAGAACATCAGGCATCAGGTGGATTGGGCGGGGCGGTAGCCGAAGTTTTGTCGGAAAATTTTCCCGTGCCGATTAAACGGATCGGTGTGGCGGATCGTTTTGGGGAATCAGGCGAATCTTTAGAACTGCTTAAACATCTTAATTTGACTTCGTTAGATATAGTTCTTGCCGTTGAACAGATAATTAAGTTTAAAAAAAAACTGGCGAAAAGGTCGTAAAACTAAGAAACATGTTTCTAGGGTGGAGTTCCCCCTTTTGAAAGGGGGATTAAGGGGGATTTAGAAAATAATTACTAAATCTCCCCTAACCCCTCTTTATAAAAGAGGGGAATAAAAAAAGAGGGAGGATTTAAACGACGATTCAAAGAATATTTGTGATTGTTTTAGATAGCGCAGGTGTTGGGGCATTACCGGATGCTGAGCAGTACGGCGATGTTGGCAGCAACACTATTGGTAATTTGGCTGGTTTTTTTGGTCATCTCAATCTGCCGAATTTGGAAAAATTAGGGTTGGGACAATTAGTAGATTTGTCTCCTGATTATACTGAAAAAAAATGTTCAATTCTTACCGGTTCCTTCGGCAAGATGGCGGAAGTTTCTGCGGGCAAAGACACGCTTACCGGTCATTGGGAAATGGCCGGAATTATTTTAGACGAACCTTTTCCTGTATACCCGCAAGGGTTTCCTCCCGAAATAATTAAACAATTCTCCCAAGCGATTGGCCGTCAGATTTTAGGAAATTATCCGGCTTCCGGCACCGAGATCATCAATCAATTAGGGAAAAAGCATCAGCAAACCGGGTTCCCCATCGTCTACACTTCCGCCGATTCCGTATTTCAGATCGCCGCTCACGAAGAAATCATCCCCGTTCCTAAACTTTACGAGTTCTGTCAAAAGGCCCGCCAAATTTTGACCGGTAAACATGGTGTTGGCCGGGTGATTGCTCGTCCGTTTCTAGGCAAACCGGGTAATTTTTTTCGCACCCGGTATCGAAAAGATTTTGGCCTCTTTCCGCCTTCTCTTACCTTGCTGGATTACCTGCAAAAAAACAAGATTGAGGTCGTGGGAATTGGCAAGATCGGTGATATCTTTAATTACCGCGGGGTAGATAAAGTTTTAAAGACAAAAAATAATCAAGAGGGAATTAGCTTAACCTTGGATGAGATTATTTCCTCATCCAGTCAACAAAAATTTATTTTTACTAATTTAATTGATTTTGATATGGTTTATGGTCATCGCAATGATTGTTCCGGCTACAGAACATCCTTAGAAGAGTTCGATTTCGCTTTGGCGGAAATTTTGGCAAAGTTGACGGAAGATGATCTTCTTTTTATCGTTGCCGATCACGGGTGTGATCCAACTACGGCCGGCACCGATCATTCCCGGGAATATGTTCCCTTGCTGGTCCACGGCAAAAAACTGAAATCAGGAGTAGATTTAGGCATCCGCGATTCCTTCGCCGATTTAGGCCAGACTATTGCCGAGTTATTCCAGATTGAGCCGTTAAGTAACGGCAAGAGTTTTAAGAAAGAAATATTATAAAGCTAAAGTTTCCCCCTTTTTTAAAGGGGGACTGAGGGGGATTTAGAAAATGTTGTCAAAATCTCCCCTAACCCCTCTTTTTTAAAGAGGGGGATCCACAAAAAAGCCAGAAGACCCAATTTAATGTTGTTGAAGTGTTCCCCCTTAAAAAAGGGGGATAAAGGGGGATTTTGAAAATTAGAAATATTGTCTAAATCTCCCCTGCCCCTCTTTTTAAAAGAGGGAAAAAACATCACAGAACGAAATTCATAGTCCTTTATTTATGTGCAGTTAATTATCTAACCATGATCACTTAACAACCTGAGTAGTTACAAGATTCGAATCTTTAAAAGTTTTTAAACTTTGAGTTTTGCGCTTTGCGTTTTATGCTGTATTCCGGGGTGTAGCTCAGTTGGCAGAGCGTTCGGTTCGGGACCGAGAGGCCGCTGGTTCAAATCCAGTCACCCCGACCATGTTAAACATTGCAATATTGACTGAAACCGCCAAAGCATTAGAAGCTGGCCTAGAGGATTTGATTAAATAGTTATGCTATTATCACAACAAACACAAACAATATTATTTGGAGAAGCATTTAAAGCACATAGACTACCTAAAACACAATATCTCGGTAGTAAAGAGCGTTTAGTTAAATGGATTTTTGATAATGCGCCGAAAAATATCGAAATTTTTTTGGACGGCTTTAGCGGCACTTCTGTTGTCGGCTATTATTTCAAAAACAAGGGGAAAAAGGTTATTGTAAATGACTTTTTGAAATTCAATTTTCATATCGGTAAAGCGCTTATCAAAAATAAAAATATTACGCTCGACGACAACGACATTGCTTTAATTCTTTCGCAAAATAAAAAAGCAGATTTCTTAATAGAAAGCATTTTTACTGATGTTTTTTTTGAACGTGATCAGGCTAGTTTTCTTGATAATTTCAGAGCTAATATAGATTTGTTAGATAACGAATATAAAAAGTCGCTTGCTCTCGCCGTAATGAACAGAGCTTTAACCCGAAAAGTTTTGCTTGGACACTTTGCCCATTTAAGCGCATTGCGTTATAGCAAAGATCCAGAACGTGTAAAAAGAAATCCTACCATAGCTCGTCCGCTAAAAGATTTATTCCTTGAACTTGTACCAGAATATAACGACGCTGTTTTTGATAACGAAAAGGATAACGAGGTTTATTGTGAAGACACAATACAGCTAATCCCGAAGTTGAAGAATGTTGATTTGGTTTATTTTGACCCGCCTTATTGTGGTTGTCACCCTGATTATCAGGCATTTTATCATTTCTTAGAAACATTTGTTGAATATTGGAAAGATAAAGAATTTATCAATGGGACAAAGCAATATTTCCCCAAAAAGGAAAGTGGATTTGTCCGCAAAGAAGAAATTACTGATTCTTTCAAAAAACTGTTTTCTGCTAGTTCGCGTATTCCTAATTGGCTTATTTCCTATAATAGCGAAAGTTATCCTGAAAAAGAAACAATGATGGAATTAATCGGACAGCACAAAAAAGTAAAAGTTTTTGAACACGAATATCAAAATCCTTACGGCGGCAAGGGATCAAAAAAAGGGACAAAAGAATATTTATTTTATTGTTATGAGTAAATTCAAACACTTCAAACAACTTTATCAGGATAACAAATTCGATGTTCTTCTAAAAGAAGCCGGTAGTATTTATTGGCTCAAACTTCGCTCCATCTCAAGAAAGGAGCTTTTGGACGAATTTTGTACGCTCGCTAACATTGACTGTTCCAATGTACGGGGAACTGCACTTTTTGAGCATGTTTACAAATTGCAACCATCCGAGGAGTTGCTGGATAAATTCATAGCGCAAAAATTTCTCGCTGAAAGGTCAGAACGAAAAGCGAACGAAACTGCTCTTGTCTCCGAGCTTTACAAAATGAAAGTCTTTGATTGGGGTGGTTTATACCAAAACAAAAATAATCTCGAAGAAAGCTGGAAAATGAAAAGAAATCTTGATCTGTTGAAAGATACTATTAATGGCTATCTCGATAAATTCAACGGTAAAAGCGATGCTCAACTAAAAATAGAATTTGATTGGATTGACGGTAAGAGATACACTGCTCTCTCTGATATAATTTTTGTGATAAAAGACTGATGTAAATTGCCATTAACAATTGACAAATGGAAAAGTAGAAAAAAATGAAATGTGCGTTATGTGGCGGTAAAATTGTAGAAATGACGGTAACTGAGGAAGTGATTGAGGCTAATAACCATGTTGTGGTAAATGTGAAAGCGGAGGTATGTGAACAGTGCCACGAGCGATATTATGCCAGTGGAGTGGTAAATAAATTGATCGAGTTAAAAGAAGCTCTCAGATTACATCAACTAAAACTTAAGGAGATTGGTAAAGTCTATCGTTACCGTATCGGATAAGTCTTCCCATTTCCAGCAAAAACTGATTCAACATTTGACACATTTATTGAATTTTGTATAATAAGTTTGCCTTAGTCAGAAGTTACTTTATTTTCAGGGGAGGTCGGAATGAAGAAGCTTTGCTGTGTAGCGTTGGTATTGCTCTGGGCAGGAAGAAGTTATGCCGTTTTTGATGATGTCTCGTTTCGGATGCAGGGGATCAATCAGGATTTAGCGGGGATTGTCAGCGATGAATACACCGACACCTTTTCCGTTAACCCGGCGGATTTGATCAATGTAAAAGGATACCGGTTATACACCAACTTCGCCAACCTGAGTGGAAAAAATGACCGGGCATTCCGTGATGCCGGTCCGGGTTTAGGCGGTACGGGCGGCGCCGATTTTCTCTTAGGCGGTTTTGGCAATCCGTTTACCCGCCGGCTGCCCAGGTCGCAGATGGGGGGCTTTTTTTCACAAACCTCTTCGATAAATCCGGGAACTAATACCATGGGGGGCACAGGAGAAAGTATCAATAATTTAACCGTGAATACCGATAGTAATGCCGATGGAGATTTTGGCGATGCCGGGGATACCATTTTGACCACCAATCGCTCGGCTAAAAGAGAGGCGGAAGATGGTTCGACGGACTTCCAGCTGCTTTATGCTCAGAAAATAGATAATTCTTTAAAAATCGGTTTTCAGTTTGTACCGCAGTTTTATTCTTCCGAGGAACCAATTTTAGGCAGTTACTATCGCAATAACACGACTATCGGGACGCCGAACACCGTTACTTTCGAGGACAGCAGTCTTTCCGCCAAAGAAACATTTTCCAATCTTGCCTTCCAGCTTGGGGGCGGGGTGCGTTGGAAGATGTTTGATTCCCTGGATTTTGGCGGCACTTTAAATATTACTCCGATTATTAATGAACAAAAACGGGAGGCCTCGGCAACGATCCGGATAGACAATACAGCCGGCGGCGCTAATCCCATTACCGCCGAAGCGACAGCGGTGGACGGTAATCTGCATACTATTCCCGGCGGCTATGGGGTAACGGCCGGCTCACCGGTGACGGCGGGGTTTGGTTTTACCGGGGGATCGTTTTTTACCGGCCTGGGTTTGAGCGGCAATGAGATCGGAAAAAACTCTTCCAAAGGGATCGGGTTTGGCTTGAGCGTGGACAGTCATTTCTACCAGAGCAAAAAAGTAAAATTTGTCGGCCGGATGGCGGTGAACAGCGCCTCTTTATCCGTCGATGGGGATTTGTCCCAGCCGTATACAGAAACACTGCGTTCGCGCACGTTGGCGGGCGACAAACAAACCGTCAATAACGATACAAAATGGACGGTGGGCGGCGACGACAAAACTACTGCTTTTGCCCTGACTTTGGGCAGTGAAGTGAAAATGCCGGAGGATGTTACTTTTGCTTATGGTTTGATTTATGCAAACCTGGCCAATCAGGAAAATCTGGACTGGAGCCGCTCCTTAAGCAACACTACCGTCTATGATCGTTCCAATGACGGTTTTGATAACTCTGCCGCTTCCGGGGACAGCAGAACAACGGTTACCGATAACAATGGCGGGAATACTTTAAATGAAACAAAAACAAATACGATCATCATTCCCCTGGGAATGGAAGCAAAAATAACAAAGAGGATGGTCTTAAGGCTGGGGGTTAGCCATCAAATCGCTGATACAAAAAGCAAGAGTGAAACTCAAATCACCAGAGACGATTTGCAGTTAACCAGAACAGAGACCGGCGGGGCGACGACTGAAGCGCGCACAGCCGCCTCGACAACCACTAAGGCAACGATCGTTCCCAATAGGCACGATAAAGACCGGACTACCCAGTATTATTATGGCGCCGGATTTGCATGGAATGAGAACCTTTATTTTGATGTGCTGAATTTTTCCGGAGCCAGCGATGGAGCAAACAGCGCCGGTTTACTGGATTTGGGCGCCTGGCGGCTGGGATTGACCTTAATGTTTTGATCTTTAAAGAGCCTCAAAGTATTTTCCCTCTCCCCTTGCGGGAGAGGGTTAGGGTGAGGGGTTGGCTGATTTGCGAATTATTTTAATTATCACTTTAACTATCTTGTTTAATCGGCTGATCATTTTTTCCCAGCTCTTTGCCCAGGATTTAACCGAACCAACCAGCCAGGCCTTACAACAGCAAGTTACACCGCCAGCAACCAGTAAAAAAATGCTGATTGCGGGAGAATCAATCTATGCTCCGGCTTTGCTGAGACTTTTTTATCAGCGGCGCAATTTTAGGCCCGCTTGGAACGATGAAGGCTTGTTTTCGCCCAGAACCGACATGCTAATTAAAGCTCTTCATCAGGCCGATGAAGAAGGGTTATTCCCGGAAGATTATCATTTAACTAAAATTGAAACTTTGCTTGCGGAGATACGAGAGAATATCTCCCCGAATCAATTCTCTAAAGATGCCGTTAACACCTATCGCTGGGCTGAATTAGACTTATTGCTCACCGATGCTTTTTTAACCTACAGCTCCCATTTACTGAACGGGCGAAACAATCCGGAAATAATTTCGGAAAAAGAACAGGAAATAAAACCACCGCTGGATCTGACCGCACTCTTGCAATCTTGCATGGAAACCAATCAAATTGAACAAACCCTGCCAGCCTTGCTTCCCCTGGAATCCGGTTATCTGGAACTGAGAAACGCTCTCGCCTACTACCGGCGAATTGCCGCCGGCGGAGGTTGGCCGAAAATATCAAGCGGGCCGGTGATAAAAATAGGCGATGAAGGAGAAGTTGAGGAACGGATCAGCCAAATCAAACTGAACATGGAACGTTGGCGGTGGCTGCCGCAAGATCTTGAGCGGCGTTATCTTCTGGTCAATATTGCCGATTTTAATTTAGCTGTTATGGAAGATGATAAAGTACTTATATCCATAAAAGCAGTCGTGGGCCGGCCTTTTCGGGATACGCCGATTCTCAGCAGTAGAATGGATAAAATTATTCTCAACCCTTACTGGTACATTCCACGAAAACTTGCCCTGGAAGATATTTTACCGAACATTAAAAAAGATCCTGAATACTTAACCAAACAGCAAATCCGGGTATTTTTAAGCGGAGGGTTGGAAACTCCGGAAGTTGATCCAAAAACCGTCGAATGGTCAAAAATTACCGCCAAAAATCTGAATTACCGTTTCCGTCAGGAGCCGGGGCCGCTCAATTCTCTGGGAAGAATAAAATTTATCTTCCCGAACGAATTCGATGTTTATCTTCATGATACCCCGGCCAAAGAATTGTTCAGCCGGATTGACCGAACCTTCAGTTCCGGTTGTATCCGAATAGAAAAAGCGCCGCTTTTGGCTGAGTATCTGCTCCAGGGTGACCCCAAGTGGACGAAGGAAAATATTCTTAAAGTCATTAACCAGTGTCAGGCGAAAATGATACCGCTATCTGAGACCATCGCCATCTACTTAGTTTATTGGACCGCCTGGGCGGACAAAGACGGCTCGCTTCACTTTCGAAAAGATATCTACGAACGCGATAAACAATTAACACAGGCGATGAGGGAGAAACCGCCTGTGTTACCTTAAAACAAACATTCCATGAAAAAAATTTACCAATTTATTTTTTTAATCACGATTATTCTGCTCTTCGCCAATATTTTGCCGCAATGGGCTGGTAACCTTTCCAATCGGATTGTTGTCACTTACAAACCCGCGGAAAAAGATCCGGAAAATGGATTTTCTTCGGAGAAAGCGGGTTTTGCCGTTCAATGCAATACAAATGTAAAATACAGTTATCACCTTTGGGGCGGCGCCGCCGATATCTATATCGACAATAATTCCACTAACGCCGCCATCCTTTACAACACCCTCAACGATCTGCTTGAAGACCCGCCGCAAACATTTTTCATCGGCGGCCTGAGCAAATACAAAAAAACCTCCAACCACGGACCCTTCGTCCACATCGACATCCGCGGCCACCCCTCCCACTGGTAGTTGATACCGGAAAAAAATAGTGCATCTCTGAATTGCTTCTTGAAAACTTGACAAACCCTGGTAATATTGATTAAATTTATACATGATCACTGCTAACTTTCGTGTATGTAAGCTGGTGGGTTCGAAAATTTAGAGGAGGTAAAGGTCTATGTTCAAATTTACTTTTACTGCTGGATTAACGGTTTTGTTGTTTTTTAGCAATTGTTTAGCGCGGAGCCGGGGGGTTGGGTTGGGGATTATTGTTGGGGATCCAACGGGCTTGAGTGGTAAATTGTGGTTGGGTAATGATCAGGCAGTGGACGGGGCGGTGGCCTGGAATTCTCATGGGGAAAATCTTTTCTATCTTCACGCCGATTATCTGGTCCATAACTTTGAACTGATTGAGGTAAAAAAAGGCCAACTGCCATTTTATTATGGCATCGGACTGCGGGCGAAGTTCCAGGAAGAAAAAAGGGGAGAAAACGACGATAAAATCGGCATCCGCGTGCCGGTCGGTTTAAATTATATTTTCGAGCGGGCGCCGATAGATGTTTTTGCTGAGGTTGTTCCATTGCTGG
Organism: Elusimicrobiota bacterium; assembly: GCA_043810025.1. GTDB lineage: Bacteria > Elusimicrobiota > JBDRON01 > JBDRON01 > JBDRON01 > JBDRON01. The sequence continues at coordinate 1,495 of JBDRON010000014.1, read as the reverse complement.
ACTTAGTACCGGACACCGAATTCCATCTCAACGGCGCCATCGGCGTTAGATTCTTTTTCGGCCAGGTTAACACTCAAAGCGGCAAGAAACACACCAAAAGAAAAAAGTAATGTAGTGGCTACAACATACTTACCCCTCACCCTAACCCTCTCCCACAAGGGGAGAGGGGATTGTAATCAATAGGACATTGAAAGTTTGGTTTGTGTAGGGAACGGTCGCGACCGTTCCTTACAATTAATACATATCTGTGTTCCCCCTTTTGAAAGGGGGACTGAGGGGGATTTGAAAATATTGATAAAATCTCCCCTACCCCTCTTTTTAAAGAGGGAAAAAAATGCCCAGCAGGTATCTAGAGTTCTGAGCGAAGCTTGGACTAACTTAAAAAAAATGTTCAGCTCTGTAACTGCTTGACACTGTATTTAGCTCAGTGATACAATCGAATTATTAAATAAAATTTATCAATGAGGTTAATGGAAAAAAGGGTAGTAAGATAAGATTAATTTCCAATGACAAAAAAGAATGATCATTTAACTGAAGAATTAAAAAAAATTGTTCCCGATTTAAAATTGAAGGAACCTTTGGCCAAACATACTACCTTCCACTTAGAGGGAGAAGCGGATTTTTTTGCCCAAATCGCCAATATTGAACAATTGCAAAAAGTTTTGGAAATAATTGAAGGAAAAATACCCATTTTTATTCTGGGGGCCGGTTCGAATGTTTTAGTTACAGAAAAAGGCTGGCCGGGGATTGTAATTCGCCTCACCGGCGAATTTAACAAATTAACCATAACAGATAGAGAAATTACAGTTGGCGCCGGAATGAGCCTGCCCTTGTTTTTGAATAAACTAGCGGAAGCCGGGCTGGAAGGTTTAGAGTTTTTAGCCGGTATACCGGGAACGGCGGGCGGGGCGATTGCGATGAATGCCGGGTTAAAAAAAGAATGGATCGGCCAGTATGTGGAGGCGCTGGAAATAATCGATTTTTCCGGGCAAAGAAAGGTCTTGGCCCAAAAAGACCTTAATTTTGCCTATCGTCAGAGCAACCTGGAGGGAAAAATCGCGCTTTCGGCTAAATTTAGATTGAAAAAAAACAGGAAAGATGTTATAATTCAGAACATTCAAAAATATCTGGCGATGAGAAGGGAAACCCAACCCCAGGGCGGCGGCCGGATGGGCAGTATTTTCAAGAACCCGCCCGGCGATTTTGCCGGGCGTTTAATTGAAGCCGCTGGTTTTAAAGGGTGTCGTCTTGGCGGGATAAAAGTTTCCGAAAAACATGCTAATTTTCTGATTAATGAAGGCGCGGGGAAAGCTAAAGATTTTTTAAATCTGGTAAAAAAAATTAGAGCCGCGGTGAAAAAGAAGTTTGGGGTTAATCTCGATTTGGAAATAAAAATATTATAAGTAGGGAACGCATATATGCGTTCCCTACAACTCTTGGTTAAAGTGATTATGTAGGGCAGGGCTTTAGCCCTGCGGTTTTAAAGACGCAAGCC
>JBDRON010000013.1:0-21021 GCA_043810025.1 Elusimicrobiota bacterium | reverse complement strand
TTTTCTACAGTTTTTGAGTGTGAACTTATTCGAGAAAACCCTTATTTATCAAGCATTTTCAAAGAACGATGATATTACGGAATCTCCGTATATCCAAAACGAATTGTTTTTTCAACAATATTCTGTGGGACAGTAGTGATTCAGGATACTTATCGTAATTTAACCTATGCGGCCAGTGAAACACAAATGTTTTTCTGGCAGACCAATGTTGGGACGGAAGTTGATCTGTTGTTGGTAAAAAATAAAACCATCGTCGCGGCTATTGAAATTAAAAAAAGTAAAACTATTGCCGGCGCTCATCTGTCCGGATTACGCTCCTTTCGATCAGAAAACAAAGATGTTCCCTGTTATCTTGTTTGCAGCTGTGATCAACCCTATACTTTGGATGGCGTGGAAATTATTAACTGGCAGGATTATCTGCAAACTATTTTGCAGAAATATTTATGATTAAAAAAATAAATTAGGAGGCTGGTAATGTTAGTTAAAGAACAAGAGGAAAAACTTAAGGCGATTAAGGAAACATTAGATAAATTACGGAGGCATCTTTGAAGTAGGGAAGAAGATTGAGGAGATTGCCCGCTTAGAGCAGGAGACCCATCGTCTTGATTTTTGGGCGAACAATGAAGAAGCTCAGAAGGTGATGCAGAAAATCAGCCAGCTGCAGGGAGCGCTGAATCTCTGGCAGATCAAACAGAAAGAGTATGAGGATTTGCAGCTGCTTTGGGAGCTGGCGAAGGAATCCGCCGACAGCAGTGTGAATAAAGAAATCGAGGAAGGGTTGGTAAAACTGGAAAACGCTCTTTCCGGGATCGTTTTCCGGGTGCGGCTTGCCGGAGAATACGATCGGAACAATGCGATCGTGACCCTGCATTCGGGCGCTGGAGGGACGGAGGCCTGCGACTGGGCAGAGATGTTACTGCGGATGTACCAGCGCTGGACGGAGAAGAAAGGTTTTTCCCTGCAGATTACCGATGTACTACCCGGCGAAGAAGCGGGGATAAAAAGCGTTACTTTCCTGGTGATCGGGGAATATGCCTACGGTTATTTGCAGTCGGAGATCGGGGTGCACCGGCTGGTGCGGATTTCTCCCTTCGATGCCAACAAGCGTCGGCACACCAGTTTCGCTTCCTGCGACGTGATTCCGGAAATAACCGACGATGTGCCGATCCGGATTGAGGACAAAGATTTGCGGGTGGATACTTACCGGGCTTCCGGCCACGGCGGGCAGTACCTGAATAAAACCGATTCGGCCGTCCGGATGACGCACTTGCCCACGGGGATCGTGGTGCAGTGCCAGAACGAGCGGTCGCAGTATAAAAACCGGATGATGTCGCTGAAAATGCTGCGGGCCAAACTTTTTGAGCTGGAGCAGGAGAAAAAGCGGGCGGCGATCGAAAAACATTATGATGACAAAGGCGATATCGCCTGGGGCAGTCAGATCCGCTCTTATGTTTTTATGCCCTATCAGCTGGTCAAAGATCACCGGACCAATTACGAAACCGGCGATGTCAGCCGGGTAATGGACGGCGACCTTGATGCGTTTATTTACGCTTATTTGGAGAAAAGAATCATCAAAAAAAATTAACCTCGGATGGGACTAAAGACCTATTGTAATTTTTAAGTTAAGTTGTATACTTATAATGGTGATTAGAGATAGAAAGGAACTGAACAAATCATGGTGAACCGGCAAATTGGCGAAAAAGGATTTCCTCTGGTCGAATTTATTGTGGCTGTAGCCATTGTGGGCCTGGTTGTCTACGGCGCCTCTAGTTTATTGTCCATAATGGCGCGAGCTGCCGATGTTGACCGGGAGAGAATTATTATGACTAATCTCGCCGCTTGTCGAGTTGAAGAGTGGCAAAGTTATAGATATGGTGATATCCAACCGGGAATGAATTTTGTTTATTTTAAAAGAGATCTTACCCCGGCAATTATTGCCGGTTCTCCCAGTTATAGCATCTCGTTCTCTTCAATAACTATTCCAGTAACGGCCATTCAAAAAATATATCGTGCGGCCAGTGGTATTGGCAGTGTTGCCGAACCGGGATATAGTCTTGCTATCGATCCTGCGCAATTCCGTGGTGGCCGAACAGGAATTCAAGCAATGGGAGGAACTGCTATGTGGTTTGCCGGTCCAGTGAGCGGCGGAACTACACCGGGGGTGATTGTCGCCACAATCACCTGTAATGTCAGTGGCTCCGGTGGTATGCTCAGACTGGACCTAAGGGATTTTGGGAATCCCGGTCCACCTGTCTATGGAGGAAGACGGAGCGAAAGAATTAGTCTGAATGGTTTTTCAGAAGCAATCTGCCAAGGGGTTCAAGATCCACCTGTCAATACAGATTTCAATGCTGGGATGATTTTTACAAAAAATTTTACCCAGGCTGAAATGGCCACTGGGACGATTGTTCTTGAGATCGAACAAATGAGCTGGGTAGATAATAAGGTTTTTCCAGCCATAGCTTATCCGGTAGCTTACGATGCTGCTGCAGATTCTCCCAACCCTGACATCGTGCTTACTTCAATTGAATTTTCGATAATTGAGGGTTTTACCGAAAATGATGCTTTTAGTCCTTATCAAATCAGGTCAGAGCTAATTTCCACTTACGGAGAAGAAAACATTACCGGATTATCTCCGGCTTGGAAGGTTTTTGTTACGGTTAGTAAACCAGATAAGTATTACAAATATAAATCTATCGAAATGGCTACTACTATTGTAAAATGACCAGTAAAAAAGGATTTACTCTAATAGAATTAATGATCGTAGTGGGTTTGATCGGACTATTAATCACCGGTTTGCTCACTTTTCAAAGAACATTCCTTAAATATCAGGTTGTTAGCCAACAATTAACTGATTTGCAGCTTTTGGGAAGGATAAGTTTAGAACAAATGAAACGGGAAATTAGACAAGCGATGAAGATTGGTAATCTGCCGGAGTATCAAAACTATCGACTGGGAGTAAGTTCGATGAGCATAACTGTTCCGAATCTTAATTTTCCTTATGACCGGCAGCTTGCCGATATAGTCTGGTATTCCACAGGTAGTTATCGGGGAAATCCAAACCGTCTGCTTCAGCGGGTTGATCAAACGAACAGCGGAGGCGGGCTCTCTCCCTGGATACCGGTAGTGGTAAATATCGACGAATATCGAAAAAATCCCGGCTCAAGCAGTGTTACGGCAAGCGGTGTAGAAAAACTTTTCGAGGTCCCTAATTATCAGTATGATAATGTGACTGTCTATTGGAATCAGGCAAGAAATAGCCTGGCGATCGGTTTAGTTCTTTCCGCCCGGAAAGGTGAGATCATTACCAGATTACCCTTAACCGCGGTAGTCACATTGAGAAAACAATAAGTTGAAGGAGGATATAAAATGAAAATGTCTTGGTCGGAAAAGGGCTCTGTAGTATTAATTTTAGCCATAACCACTTTTATGGTCGTAATGATTTTAGGAGCGATGTTTATTACCCGGACGAAAAGCAGTTCGCGCTCGGCGCTGTCCGAGACAGTCGTAACGCAAGGGATAGAAATAGCGGATGTGGGAATACAGCAGATGCTTGGCGATATCCATCGGCGGCAGTCCAGTGTCGATCCCGCTGCTTTAAAAAGATTGCGGGACAAACTTGAAGGCAATGGTTATCCCGGCGGAGAAATTGAAGAAATTTCCCGGTATTATCAGGTGAAAAAATCGACATCGAACAGCTATCTGCTCTGGACAACTACCGCAACCCTGAGTATGGTTCCTTTCAATAACGATCCAACTACTGAAAAAGCGGCATCGGATATAGAAGATAACCCTATTTTCCAAATAATCTCCCGGTCAACTATTTTTTCTCTGGATGGAAAGGAAATGGGCCATAAAACTGTCAAAGCGAATATTGCCGTAATCAATTTAGCAAAGTATGACATATTGAATATCGGTACGGACAGAACTGGTTGGAATGCGGATTATGCTGGAAATATACGTACGGGGTTTATTCATGTGAACCCACAATTTTGTTTGAATCTTTTTAATTTTCCTAATTGTCAATATTTGCCTTTCCCTTCAGATTGCACTAATTTTACCATGGGGGCCAATCGGGAGACTTTTCAAGCCAGATATTATAAAAATCCTTATTTCTCCCCAAAGTATACCGTGGTAGTGGGTGGCCATATGAAAAAGCTGCCTTGGGATAACAGTGATCCTCCTACAGCTTATCGCACATTTACTCAGTACGGCGCCAACACCACCGATATTGTCACGAGCTCGATAACGATTAGTCAATTTGAAGGAACTTATGCCCGGAGAGCTTATTATTGCCATAATTATGTAGGAAGTCCGGAAATACCGGATGCCCCGTTTATCGAGCCTAACTATGATATAATTGCTACCGGACTCAATCCGCGCGGTACCTGGTTTGATGGAGAACATGGGGGATTTAAGGTAAATGTTTTACCTTTGGATTTTACCTTTTTCAGGTCTAATGCCGATATAATTATTGAAATGGAGAACCTGAATAATTGTAAGATTCGCAACCCCGATACGGGAACCGTTCTGGCTAATTTCGACGGCAATAATCTGCTCAGAAACCTTCACGATGGGCCGGGGGCCACCGACCGGAATGCTGTTGAGATTGATTTAGGAGCGTTGGGAACGGGTTCGCCGAAAGATATTTTTGGCGCCGGTAGTCAAACTGCGGCGGCGGCGATGGGTTATTATAATGGCGCCCTTGACGATGACGGGGACGGCGCAGCTAACGATAAAGACGATAATGGATTAGTGATTTATGTCAAGGGTTGGGTGGCCATCCATGGCAGATTGGCGCCATCGAACAATGCAAATATTAATCAAAATAAGAAAATCACCATTGTCACTAGCGAGGGGGTAAACATCATTGGCGATGTAATATATTCCGGTGATTCCTATCTGCAAGTATTGGACCCAGGGAGCAGTACCGCCGGGTGGACTGTGGGAAATGGCGAAATTGCGGTTATTGCTATGCCAAACCCAGGGGCAGCAGCCTTTAATCCCAGTTCTCTGGAATATCAACTCGGTGGACCAAAAAGCTTGGAAGTTTCCATGAACCGAGGCTGGAAAGAAGCAAATGCCCGAAGTAGTTTTGTAAAAACTAATTGTCTGGTGACCGCTCCGACAATTTATCACAATATTAACGATGGGACAAATTTCCCCTTTGATGTTCCGGATAATAAAGTCACCTTAAACCTTTATTTAGGAGATCAGGTTCCCTGTTCTCAGGCAAATTTTAATATTCAGTTAAGCAGCAGTACCGGGGCTTTAATTAAAGAATTACCCAATAACAATAGTGAACAAATCGTGATTAATGAAATTTGTTATGCTCATCCCAGCGGCAATACTTATCAGTGGGTAGAGTTATACAATCGTCATCCGACCAGAGTCTATGATTTACGGAATTGGCAATTTTTCGATGGGAATAGTACTCTTCTAATTAATGCTGGCGCCTTAAGAAGAGGAGATTGGTTATTGGGACCAGGGGAGTATGCGGTCTTAGTCAGGGATTGGGATGATTTTAATGGTGAGTATAATCCCGCTAATCTTGCTGAGGACAGTTTGGAAACGGACATAATTAGTTTAGGGATGGTTTTAAATAACAATGGGATAGCCGGGGTTCGTTTAATCGATCCTCTTGGCAGGCAGACTGAACCCACTTACTTTTATGTTCATCCTATGAATAGAGTGCGTTGGGATACTGCCGGCGAAGGAGGTGGAAACAGCACCGATTCTCCTCATCCGGATTGGATTGACGGAAGTTGGGAGAGGGTTAATTACTATTCTACCTTGCCGGGCATTTGGCAACGAAATACAAATTCAGCACCGGCTGTCGGCACCCCTGGCCGGCAAAATGCTTGTTTTCGTCCCTGGGCGAGGGTAATCGTTACCGGGCTTTCCGCGACTAACGCCGCTGATTTAAATGAGGGGAATGTATCTTTGATCTTTACCGATTATAGTAAGGGGACAGTTTCTAAAAGCGGTAATAATGGGAATACTTGGCCAGATCACGGATTGTCCACGGCTACTGTTTATGCTTTGGCCATCGATCCGAATGACGCAAATCGTCTTTATGCCGGTTCGGGAGGGATGGGGGTGTTTAGGACAACTAATGGCGGAAATACCTGGCGCAGACTGCTTAGCAATATAGCCTTAACCAATGAAAATGTCTATTGTTTGGCGATCGATCCGACTACAGCAGATCCCGCTCTTCGCCTTTATGCCGGCACTGAAAACGGGGTGTATCGTTCGGTTGATAGCGGTGATAACTGGGGTCAGCTTGGCTTGACTACTCATACGGTATATGCCTTAGCAATAGATCCTGGCGCCGTCCTGACTCTCTATGCCGGAACAAGAGGAGATGGCCTCTTGAAAACGATAAATGGCGGCGCTTTGCCGGCTGATTGGAGTGAAGTAGGGGGCGGGTTACCGGCTGGAACGACGGTTCAGGCTATTTCTATGAAAGACAGTTCAGGAATCTGTATTGGCACAAGAGGACAGGGCGTATATCAAACAGTCGATGGAGCTACTACTTGGAATCCGGCCGCAACTGGATTGACTGTTGGAACAACAATATATACCTTAACCGGAGAACCGGGAACAGATACTATTTATGCTGGGACCGCCGGAGGAATATTTAGGACTACAAATAAGGGCGTAGACTGGGCTGATATTACCACTACTCTACCGGCCAACACTCCGATTTTTTCTATTGCTCATAAAGCGATGGGGAATAAACTGTTTGTGGGAACAAATGATGGTCTTTACATAGGGCCTGACGATGGCAGTAATTGGGATGTTTTGAATCCTTCTTTATCCGGATCATTTGTGAATGCTTTAGTTACTCCTGGCGGCAATGTTTTTTATGCCGGAACAAGCGATGAGATTAATTTTGATCTGGATGAACTTGTTTTCTCTTTGGGGCGAAGTTTTCCGCTAAATGCCCGATTCAAAAGGACCACTCCGGGCTCGGCTAATCCCGCTAATTTGTATAATGATGCCATCGCTATTATTGCCAATAGTAATGTTAGTGTAGATACCTGGGAGCTTAATCGACGGGGGCATTTTGGAGTTTATCCTCGGACGAATTGGGATGAAGATGGCCGCTATGTTCCACCAGAATATCAAAGTTCTAGATTTTTCGTGAATAATGGCGCTTATCAAGTACGTAAAAGCGCTGCAGATCCTGATCCCATATATTATACGGACATGAAAATCAGTTGTTTTTTTTATTTTAATCTAGATCTGTCCGTTAAAACTTATGTTAGGTTAAATACCCCGATTGCAGCAAAGTTTCTTTTAAATCCTTCGGTGCAGATGGCTTCTGAATCTTTTTATGGATCAACTGTTTCTAAAGGAACCAGCTATGGTTGCGCAGTTGGAGGAGAAGGTTTTTATGACGCCGATTTGGAAGAAAATGTTTCCAAAATTATTCCTGTGGGCACCGGTATTCTTAGCTGGCAGCAGGTTGAGGGCAAGTAACTTTATTTGTCTCTTTTTTTGCTTCGTCCGGTTTCCAGTTCCCCGGAACAAGCATTACCGGACGGACATTGTGCCGGGCTACCGCCTCGCTGACGGTTCCCACTAAGGCTTCTTTGACCGCGCTGCGGCCGTAGGAGCCAATTACAATCATACTTACATCTTCATTCTCGGCGATTTTGTTGATTTCCATAAACGGTATTCCTTCTTTTAAAACGGTCTTGGTTTTATATCCCGCTAATTGCAGCTGCTGGGAGATATTCTCCAGCCGTTCAGTATCGATACGGTTGAACTCGCCGATTTTATGCTTAAGGTGGGGGAAGAGTTTTCTGGTATCCTGAATGTGAGCGATGACCACTTCCTTTGCGCCGAATTTTTTAAATTCTTCAACCATTTGAATTGCCGTTTGTGAACAAGCGGAAAAATCTGTGGGGAGAAGTATTTTGGCAAACGTTGCTTTGCAGGTGAAATCATACCCCCCTTTATCCTCAAGAATTTGCAGTTTTTCAATGAGCAGAGGAATTTTGGTGTAGCGAAGAACATGTTCGGTTGTGCTCCCCAGCATGAGGTCCTTGGTAAAACTGTGTCCATGGCCACCCATAATGATCAGCGAGACATTTTCCTGCTTAGCGGTCCGGGTAATTTCCTCAGAGATGTTCCCGGTTACGATAAGGTATTTTGCCCTAAGCCCGTATTTTGCCGAGATCTTAGCGGTCAATTCCTCCATTTTCATTTTTGCTTCCAGCTTAACTTTTTCGATTATGGACTGATCAATACTTGACCAGCGGGCGGCCTTGAAAGGATTAATCAGATGAATTAAAATGGCTTCTTCCAGGCCGGCAGCTTTAAAATCAGGAATACATTCCAAAACCTTGTTGGCGTAAAGAGAAAAATCGGTGGGGAAAAGAATCTTTTTAAACATTGGATTCCACCTCCTTGCATACAGAAGTGAATACCGCCATCTATATTATCTAATATCTTGCTGTTACTGTCAAGGGGGGGGTGGGATTAGCCAGTTGCTTAGTTCCCGGTCTTGGGGTAATAAGGCCTGGGCAATTTGCCATTCCTGCCGGGCTTTTTCTTGATCGTTTTGCTGTAAGTAAATAATCCCCATCATTTTGTGAATCAGGGGATTAAACGGATTAAACCGGTTTGATTCCTGGTAATTGGTTAAAGCTTCGCGGTAGCGTTTTTGTTGGAAAAGCAAGTCGGCGTAGTTGGTATAAACCGGTCCGTAATTAGGGTTGTTTTGGATCGCTTGCTTAAATTTTTCTTCGGCTTTTGCCGGGTCCCCCAAATCAAGCAGGAGTTTGGCTAACTTATTCAGAATTACCGGGTTATTCGGTTCAATCGCTTCGGCCTTGGCATATTCTTCCTGAGCGGTAGAGAAGGCCCGGCGTTGACGGAAACGGTCGCCTAAACGAAGATAATCGCCTAAACTTTGTTCGACAAACTCTTCGATTTCATCTCCGGCTGATCCTTTTAAACGGATTTTTTCCAGTACCGCTCCCGGCTTTATCGACCACTGGACCTCGGCCAAATTTTTCCGCCATTGTTTTTCAAACTTGTTCATGCTGAGGGCTAAAGTTTTTTTAAAGGCGGTTTGGGGGTTTGGATATTTGCTCAGATTGATTAAAAGTTTAGGCAAAATTTTCTCTCCGGATTTATTGACCAGGAATTTTATTGCCCAACATACTTCGGCGAAGGCCAGACTTACTTCTTCCTGGCTGTTTAATTTTACCAGCGAGGGATGCATTTGCTGGAAGGTAATTAAACTGTTGTTCTTCACCGCTTCCGCCAGGAGGTTTTGGTGGGAGGGGGGGAGATAACCGGCCTCGCCGCCCCGCCAGATTAGCTCGCTGTATTTAGCGATACCCTCGTGCAGCCAGAGCGGGCAATTCCCGCGGGAGAGGCGCTGGATCAGCAGATGCACATATTCGTGGGCGAGGGCGTCCTGCCAGCGAAAACCGAAAGCCAACGTTTCCGGAGAAAGCAGCATGATCCGGTTAAACTTGCAGATGCCGATCGCTCCGGAAACCTCCAAATCCCGTTTAGAAAGGGTGGAAGCCAGATTAAATTCTTCGCTGGTGGAATAAATTTCCACCCGAATTTTATCCTTCGGAAAGTAGTTAAATAGTAGGCCAATTTTATCGTAAACTTCTTCCATCGCTTCCAGAGCATAATCGTTGAGAATGATATCCCGATCCTTGGTAAAGATTTGAAAATGCCTGCTTTCGGCTGGTTTAAACTGCTTAGCATATTCGGCCATTTTCTGAAAATATTCAGAGGGCCAGTTTTCGGCGGCCAGTTGATATTTCCCCTGATAAAAATAGATCCAGGCCAAATAACAGTTTTTCTCCAGTTTCCCTTCCAACAAAGAACTTTCCGGCAGCGCTTCCACCAGAGGCAGCAGATAATCCGTTTCCCCCGCTTCCAGATATGCGGAGAAATTTTTTATTTTTTCATTTTTGGGACAAAATTTATATTGAATTGGATCGTCCGGATTGGCAAAAACAAAGGCAGATTTAATTAACAGCCAAGTAACAATAAAAATTGTTTTTCTCATTTTACCAGTCTAACAGTTTTATTCTCGTAGGCAATTCAAACTCCACCATGGTGTTAGGGAAGCGAAGATAACCATTGATGAGCAGTTATTATTAAAATTTTCTGCTGCCCATTATTAATGTATTTAAAAATGTTTTCTTTGTTTACCACTTGGACTGCTGGAATATTAAGCGCATTTTGAAAATTTAGCAAGCTTTTTGTTGGTGACAGGTCGGAAAATTTGGCTTCTACAAGCAATAAAGGTTTATTGTGTTCAGCAATAAGAAAATCAACTTCATCCTTTTCTTTGTTCCTGATATAATGTAAACTGAACCGGCCATAGCCATACTCATTCCAGTTATAAATAGCCCGGATTAGTTCCAGGGCGACCATGTTTTCAAACCTGGCGCCTTCGTTATCAATTTCCGGATAATTAAAAAGGTACACTTTTTTTTCTTTTGATATTGCCCGTGATATTTTTGCTGTCCAGGGACTAAGTCTAAAGGTAAGATAAAAAATATCAAACAATTTTAACCAGCTTTTAACACTATCAAATGAAACCTGCAAATCACCGGCAATATTATTGATGGAAAGAGGGCTGCCTATTTTTGACGGCAATAAGGAAAATAATATTTCAATACTATCAACATTTTTAATATCCGACATATTCCTTATATCTTCATAAACAATTTGATGAACATAATTCCCTGACCATCGTGTCCAGAATGCTCTTGTTCCTTTCACGAATGGCTCAGGAAATCCACCTATATTATAAAGTGATTGCCAGATTCCCGCAGTTGTCTTCTTGTCATTTATATCGAACCCGGCAATAGGAGACTTAACAAATTCTGGAAATGTTCTTCTATTTGCGCTCAATTCTGCCACTGTAAAAGGGAATAAATGAAACATAAAATATCTGCCGGCAAGAGAATCTCCCCCTTTTTGATATAAATCCAGCCTTCCACTGCCGGAGACTAAAAATTTATAATCAGGCCCAAATTGATCGTAAATTCCTTTTAAATAGTTTTTCCAATTTTTATATTTATGTATTTCATCAAAAATAACCAACGGGGTTGATTCGTCTATCCGGTTTATGTTTTCAAAAAAAGTGGGATTCTCAATAAGCGTCTTCTTATTGGAAATAATATCCCAATTGAAGTAAACGCTATTTTTAAATGATTTTGCTATTTCTTTAGCTAATGTTGTTTTCCCGGTTTGCCGCGGCCCGGAGATAAACACCATCTGTTTTTCCGACGACAGTTGTTCCCATAAAGCCGAATAGATTAATCTTTTAATCATCTGACTATTTTATACTAAATCCGGAAAAAGTCAAGACTATTTCCTAGTTGACTAGGAAATAGTCAAAGCAATCCGGTGCCGAAAACAAAGTGATCAAGGGGAGGAAAAAAACTGAAAGTTAACGAAGAGGGGGGAGGAACCACCAGCAAATGGCCGCAAAAAGAGTGGCCAATCCCCCAAACTTAACTTCACAGATTCAACGAGCAATCATTAATTCTGCTAGAACTCTTTTGTCCCGTTCAATATATGCCCACTAACTTCTTTCCGCTAAACTGACTCCGTCCCCTATGCCTACTTAATAATGACTTTATTAACTTTTTGCTTTTTCATCCAGTTGGCGATATCTAAAATCTCACGTTCAGTTCCCACAGCTATACAACCCTGTGTCCAATTGAACCAAGTATTGATTGTTCCCAATTTTTTAAATAACCGATGCGGACCGTGAATACCAATATTTCCACCGGTATATCCCTTAGAGATTTGTTCTGCAGTAGGATAATTTAGCGGAATAAAAATACTAAATCTTCTTGAGGGACGAGGGCTTCCGATACTATAATTGCCGAGAGGTGTTTTATTATCGTTTTGTTGGTGTTTATTAACTCCGCCTCGACCAATTGCAACGCGATATTTTTTAATACTCTTACTATCCTGCCATAACTCCATTTTGCCGCTTTTTGTATCAACTAAAATAAAAGTTTTATATTCTTTACCAAAAACTTCCTGACCAATTATTAAGTTTGCAAAAAGAAAAACAGCTAATAAGAAATATTTCATAAATTTTATAACAAGCAAAAACTATTTATTGGGAAGCATGGATTTAACCCATGAAAGAAATCTCTCTGCGTGCTTAGCTAAAGCCGTTGCCTCAGACCGATCAATTAGTCTCTGTTCGTATTCTACAGTATTCTTCATCGCCATTATATTCCTAAGATGGCCAATATTTTGGTCAATATTTTTATGTTTTATTAAAGAAGAAAGCAATTTAATTGCATCATCGTGCTTAGGACTTATGCTCCTGATGCCGTGTAAACAAACCAATAACGCATCGGAAGCAGAAATAGCTGAATGGATAGCATTTAATCCGGCCGAGTTCCATTTTTACTTAATCAGACTATCATTCACGGTAAATAAAAATTCCTCTGCCTTCTTTAAATAGTTTATATAATCTGATTTGGGAATGTTAGTTATTTTGATATCTTTTGACATTTAAGTTTATTAATTCAGAAAAACTTTTTCCGTAAATAATTTTGCCGGTAGAAACAATTTCTTTTATAAATTTTTCATTCTTTTTAAATTTGTTTTGCAAATCTCTTATCTTCAAAACGATCGGAGCTAAACGATTACCAAATAATATTGTTATTTTTTTTTCAACTTTGAATAGTTCTTTATCGATCAATAGCTTATTTTTGGAATTGGGATAGATAATAGCAACATCTATATCGCTATCAGGAGAGGCCGTATTCTTGGCAAAACTTCCAAACAGAATAATGCTTAATGGCCGCGGATAGCCGCTCTCTTTCGTAATAGACTGAACCAAAAAGTTCAAAATCCCCGACTCTTTTTCAAATATTGGTCTCAAAATATTTTTGACTAAAAAATGTTCTTCATTTAACCAGTAAATCAGAGATTTACCTACAGATCGTAAATTCACTAATCCCTGCCGATATAAATCCTTTAAAGCATAATGTACTTTCACATGAGACAATCCCACACTTTTAGCAATCTCCCGTCCATTTAATTGGGCTTGGCTCAGTATCAAGAAGCGTAATATTTTTATTTTCGACGATTGTCCCAAAATATAATCCAAAGGCTTATTCAATAACAAATCGGTTCTCCTTATTGGTAACTTTACTTAACATATGTAAATAATAATTACCATAAACCAACCAATCTGTCAAGTCAAAAGTCATAGGGGACGGCCTTCACTTATTAACTTAAGCAATTTCGCTTCCCCTTTTTCTTGTAGATAAGTTCATAGCATAGTGCAATAGGGGACGTTGCGTAGTTTAGAAACTAATTATCCCTTCTATTCACCTTAGTATTAATGATATGACAATCGTAATAATTTTTTTCGCTTGTCTGATCATGGATTAGAATTCGCAATAAGTCAAATAACTACGCAACGTCCCCTATGTTCCTATAGGAATAAATTATTTGAAGCAAAATTTCATTATCTGCAAAATAATGTTGGCAAATATTCCGGCTAGAATGTCGTCGGCGACGATGCCCCAGCCGCCCGGACAGCGTTGCAGTTTGTGGATGAGCGGCCGCTTGCCGATATCGAAAATCCGAAAAAGAATTATCCCGATGATGACCAGCGATAATTTTTTTGGCAAAAAGGCCATCGTCCAGAGAAAACCAACAAATTCGTCTAAAACGATCCGCTGGTCATCTTTTTGGCCAAAGCTGTTTTCCGCTTGTTGAGTGATCAGTACCGAAAACAAAGTGCTCAAGGGGAGCAAAAAAAAAGTGAAAGTTAACGAGGAGGGGAGAAACCACCAGCAAACGGCCGCAAAAAGAGTGGCCAAACTGCCAGGCGCGAAGGGAAAATACCCCAGAAAAAACAAAGAAGCCAAACAGCGCCAAAGTGTGGACATTGTTATTTAATAATCCATTTTGCGAGTCCCGAGTCCCGATTTTTGCCCCGGTTTTATCTAATATCTTCCAAAAAGATTTTCTTGTGTTTGACAATATAACCTACACCGGAAATTACCGTCAATACGGTAGTGATAAACATCAGCCAGTAAGGGGCTTTGATTAAGATTTCTCCTATCCAGCCTTTCCAGCCGGAATAAATCAGCAAGGCTTCCGGCCGAATTTGCCAAAATTTGAAAATGACGGCATTAACAATTAAAATCACCAAAATCGTGTGGATGGCAATCATTTGGGATGTGGTTTTAAATTTGCCGCCTTTATCTGCGGGGATGATTATTCCTTTAGAGGCGGCAATACTGCGTAAGCCGGTAATGATGAATTCCCGGCTGATGATGAAAACCACCATCCAGGCTGGAACAAAAAGTTCCTGCAGTTCAATGAAGGAAATAAAGGCGGCGGAAACTAATAGTTTATCGGCCAGGGGATCCATAAATTGACCGAAGGTGGTGATGGTTTGATACCGTCTGGCCAGCTTGCCGTCATAAAGATCGGTTAAGGAAGCAAAAATAAAAATAAAGAGGGCAAAAAAACGGGTGTAGACATTATCATAGAACATAAATGTCATAAACACCGGGACGAGAATAATTCTGAGCAAAGTTAATTTATTTGCTTTGTTCATGGTTTGCGTTCTAAAAGCAAATCTTTGACATCGCCAGCCGTATCTTTAGTCAAGTTGAGCAGCTCCCCGTTGTATTTTACCTGGACACCTTTCAGGTAGCCAATCCGGACAAAAAATTTATCGGCGGCTTCCCAACTTTTTGTTTCATCTTTGTTCAATAATCCTTCGAATAGCAGGAGATCATCGGCTATAACCTTTATCCATGTCGGATAAATTGCCTTAATTTCCAGGGATAAACTTTGCGGGTTTCCCGTTTGGACGACAGCTGTGGGGACAGTTGTGGAAACCAGAGGTTGAACAATTTTCGGTTTGGGTTCGGGCAGTGTCGGAATAATTTGATCAATTAAATTTTGGCTAAAATAAATGAGTAGAGCCATCCCGCTGATCGGCAGCAGCAAAAACAAAACAATTTTCCAGAACCCGCTATTTTCAAAAAATCTGTTCTTGGTTGCCAACACCGGTTCCCGGGAAATAACCGGTAAAGAGGGGGAGGCGGAATCCTTGGTTAATTGTTGATATTTCTCGACAATTTTTTGCTGGTCTAAACCTAAATAGGCCGAATATTTTTTCAGGAAACCTACCCGATAGACGGCGGCCGGGATTAGCTCTAAATTATCGTTTTCCATAGCCTGCAGATAAACTATGCTTATTCTGGTATCTTCGTTGACCATTTGGAAAGTCAACTTTTTTTCCTCGCGTTTTTCTTTTAAGATTTGACCAATCGTTTTATTCTCCATTTTTATTTCTGAACCCCCCCTTCAATTATTTCTGCCCCGGAGGGAATCTGAAAACTAAACAAATTGTCCGGCGCCCGGGGATTCATTTCTAAGTTTTCGATTACCGTGGTAATGGTTAAACCGGCGGTTGATAATTCCAGCTTTTTTGGCAAAAAATTTATCCCGGATATCCAGGTTTTGATCGTATAGCTGTTTTCGGTCCTCGGGGAAAAATCCAATTGATAGGTGTTATCGAGATGATTAACCAGACTGATTTGATAAGCTTGTTTTATTTTTTTCACCGGTACTCCAATCGGGAACAGCCCAACCGGAAAATTTTCGCTTTTTTCCCAAGCGGCAAAATCTTGTTTTAGGACCTTCTTTTCCTGCGGCCACCAGATCCAGATGTTTTTCCCGTTGCAAATTGTCCATTGTTCGCGTGGTTGGGTATGAATAATTTGAAAATTGTCCGGTTTTTTGAATAGGGCAGTACCGGCAATTTTCTGACTTTCCTCTGTGGAAGTTATCAGCAGTTCCTGGCTGAAACTTAAGCTTAACGATTTAATTCGTTTCTCTTGCAGTTCCATCTGCTGGAGAAGGCTATTCAAATCTAAATCACTTTTCTCCGCCGCCCATGCCATACTTCCATAGATAATAAATAGCGTCAAAACAATAATTTTTTTCATGTCATCCCCTATCTAGGTTCTCGCGAGCCCCGAGTCCCGAGAATCGAGCCCCGTTCACTTAAAAATTCCTCGATTCTTTGCATGTTGATTTTCCAGCTTCTCGCCCCTTCCGGTTTATAGATCAATCCCTGGACTTTCATTAAATTTAGAATTAGGTCATACTGGGAGCCAATCCGGGCGCGGAGGATATCGCCGGAGATATGCTGTAAATCGCGGGCTAATTTAGCCGCCTGAATTAACAATTCCTGGGTCTGGGCGTCCTCTTCCATCGAAGCTGATTGTTCTTCAAGTTCAACAATCTCTTCGTAATCAGGGTTAGCCTGGACTTTAATAAAATTTACCACCCTCTCCACTTCTTTCTCGGAAATATGGGATCCCTGGATGCGGATTGGGCGGGGGGCGCCGGTAGGCAGAAAAAGCAGATCCCCGCGGCCAATTAAATCTTCCGCTCCCTGGGTATCCAAAATCACCCGCGAATCAACCTTGGAAAGAACCTGCAGAGCAATCCGGGCCGGCAGGTTAGCCTTGATTACGCCGGTCAACACATCGACGCTGGGGCGCTGGGTGGCTAGAACCAAATGGATTCCCACCGCCCGGGCCATCTGCGCCAAACGGGTGATCGATTCTTCCACCTCCAAACAGGCCACCAGCATTAAATCAGCCAGCTCGTCAATGATCACGACAATATAAAACTCCTGATCCTTGCCTTCTTTAAGCATCTGCCGGTTGTATCCCTCAATATTGCGCACCGAGCTTTTGGCAAATTTTTCATAGCGTTGTTCCATAATTTTGGTCAACCGGAGCAGGGATTTTGCCGCTTCTTTGGAGTCGGTAATTACCTTCACTTCCTTTGGTCCCTTTCCGGGGTCGTAAAGATGAGGGATATCGTTATAGCCGGGAAGCTCCAGCCGTTTCGGGTCGATCATTAAAAATTTGACCTCTTTGGGTGTGGCTTTATAGAGGATGCTCATAATAATCGAATGGATGCATAAGGATTTCCCCGAACCGGTAGCGCCGGCAATCAAAAGATGAGGCATTGACGATAAATCGGCAACAAAAATTTCTCCGGAAGTGGTTTTACCCAAACCGATTAACAGTTTCGATTCGTGCTGTTGAAATTTTTTACCGCTCAGCGCTTCCCGCAGTTTGACGACCGCCGGAGATTTGTTGGGGACCTCGATCCCAACGGCTGCTTTGCCGGGAACCGGGGCGATTATTCGCACTCCGGGGACTTGTAAGGCTAAAGCCAGATCATTGGATAGATTGATTATTGATTGAACTTTAATTCCCGGAGCCGGCGTAATGTCATACCGGGTAATGACCGGGCCGGGGTTGATTTCAATTATTTGCGCCTGAACGTTAAAACTGGCTAAGGTTTTTTCTAAAAGTTTTCCCAGATCTTTTAATTCCTCCTCCGAGACACCGGCTGGCGAGGGTGCGGGCAAATCCAGTAAATCCAGCGGCGGCAGTTGATAACCGGTTTTGGCCGGAATTTTCCGGCCGGAAACAGTTTGGCCGGCGGGAGAAAGTTTTGCCGTAACAATTTTAAGTTCCGGCGGTTCTTTAAATTCTGCCGGTTTAAGCAGTTCTTTAATGACCGGTTCTTTGGGCGGTTTCTTTAAGGTTATTTTTTGTATCCTTTTTTCCTCTATTTTTTTCTGCAATTCTGTGCGGAAATTTTTTCGGTAAATCCGGGCGGCGGCCAGATCTTCCTTAATCCGGTTTTTAATAGTCTGTAAAAGTTCGTACAAGGAGGTGTTTAACCCAACCATGATCGATAAAATCAGCGTTCCAACGGCAGCCATCGTTGCCCCGAAACCTCCCGTTAACCGGCAGAGGAGTTGGGCGGAAAACTTTCCGACTGCTCCACCCAGATTGGGTTTACCGATAAACTGGCTGAAAAGGGAAAGCAAAATGCAAATTGCCCACAAAGAAAGAGCGTAGGCCAAAAGCTTAGCTTTGGTCCGATCTTGGGAATTGCGAAAACTTTTATATCCCCAATAAGCCAAATAGAAAGCCAAAAGGTAACTGCCCTTTCCCAACCCATCAAACAAAAATCCTTTTAAAATTCTTCCACCCTCTCCAGCATTCTGCGGAAAAAACAAACAAAAAAACAGAAAACCAGCCAGCGCCATCCAGCCGATCCCCCAAACTTCTCTCTTTAAATTCGTATTTTTAGACATAAAATTAATTAAATGTTTGGTAGAAATCTAGTTTCCCCCTTTTTCAAAGGGGGACTAAGGGGGTTAAGTTCTGTCTTTCAAAACTCCCCTAACCCCTCTTTTATCAAAGAGGGGAATTTTATAAAAAAGCCCCTGTTATGTAAGTTGTAGGGAACGCATATATGCGTTCCCTACCTAAGCAGCAAAAAAATTACTACTCCGCCGACAATCCAGCAGTAATAAGCAAATACTTTGAATTGGCCTTTTTCTAAAGTCCAGAGTAAGGCTTTCAGGGCGAAAAGTCCGGCGATAAAAGCAGAAACCCCCCCCCAGAAATATACCGCTTTCTGCCCGGCTAACTGGTTAAAACTAAGATCTTTCAGTTCCAGGATAGTTGCTCCTAAAACAGCTGGTAAAGAAAGCAGGAAGGAGAATCGGGCGGCCCACTTTTTTTCCAGTCCCAATAAGATCCCGGCGCTGATCGTTGTTCCGGAACGGGAAATCCCGGGCAGGATGGCCAGACCCTGCGCCACCCCAATAAGCAAAACATCTTTTATTGTAGTTAGCTGCGCTCCCCGTCTGGGGCGGGCGTAGATTTGCGCCAAATATAAGATAACACCGGTGACCAGTAAAAAAACAGCCACGAGCAGGGCGGATTGAAAAGCGGCTTCAAAGTAGTTTTTACCGGTCAGCCCGATAATAACGGCGGGGATACTGCCCAGTATTACCAGACCGCTGAACCGGGCTGAAGGATCAGTCTTGAATTTGTTTAAACGAAACATCCCCTGGATTAGCTGGCCGGTCTCCTGGCGGAAAAAAATAATTATCGCCAGCATCGTGGCAAAATGGAGTACGACTTCAAAAACAATTTCCGGCTGATTAATCCCTAAAAAATGCTGGATAAACACTAAGTGGGCGGAGGAAGAAACCGGCAAAAATTCCGTCAGTCCTTGCACGACGCCTAAAATTATGGCCTGCAAAATATTCATACGGCACATTATACTAATTTTGCTTATTTAAAGCAAGACGGGCAGGCGAATCATCTAGAGATGTCATGGGTTATGAGTCTTGAGTCCTGAACTTAAAAGGCTCGATGCTTTTAAGCTCACAACCCACAACCCATGACTCATGACTCTTCTGTTACGCCCAGGTTTTAATCGGTTGCTTTTCTAAAACGATATTTTTTGTCGGGTAAATAGTTTGCACGATTTCCTCCGGTTTAAACCAGAGCTTGATTTCCCTTTCCGCTTCTTCTCCGTCAGTAGAGGCGTGGATGACATTTTCGTAAACACCTTTGGTGGTAATTCGTCCGTAAGCTCCGCGGATGGTGGTTGGATCGGCTTCTTCCGGGTTGGTCGCTCCGGCGATTTGCCGTACCCGGTTGATCGCGTCTTCGCCCTGGTAGACAAAGGCGAGTATCCGGTGGGTGTTATGCAGGTCCCCCCGAATAAAACAAATCAGTTCATCGAAAAAGGGTTTATCTCTAAGGTGTTTATAATGCTCGGCGGCCAGCTCCACCGAAGGGCTGACTACTTTGGCGCCAATAATTTCCAACTTGGCTTCGGAAAGCTTGGTGAGGATGTTTCCGGTGAGAGACTTTTTTAGTCCGTCCGGTTTGATCAAGACTAAAGTTGTTTCAATTTTGGTTAAACTTTTTTCCATACTTGCTCCTTTTTGGGTTTAAATTATCAGAGGAAGTTTACAAAAACAAACTGTTTTTGTCCAGAATTTTTTCCATTCCCAAGAACCGCGATTGATTTCATTCCCTGGGCAAAAACAGCTTTAGAGCTGAAAAAAATGTCCGATGAGCGCTTCCGAATAGCCCGTCGAGAGATCGCACAGCCTAATTCTCCAGATTTTCCTACACCACAGGCAAAAATCCAGATTTTTGGGCGCAACCATCCACTCAGGCCATCTTAAAACCTTACTACCTTTTCCAATTCGATAAATTTTATGTTTCTATACTCTTTTGTAATTCCCTGCATTTCACTCTGGCCGTCTGATAAATCTGAAATATATCCCTGGTCGTACTACAAATCCGCAGAATTAGTTCATGTGCATGTTTAATTACTCGCCCAGCTGTTTGAATAAATTGCCATCGAATGGTCCGGATCGTCTTTTTCGACCACTCTTTCGGAAATAAAAATATCTTCGACGCAATAAATAAATTATACGCTAAGATTCCGATCCCAAACCAGACCGCGTTTGCCGCAAAATTTCCCGACGGCATATACTCCAGATTAAACCCGATTTTAACCTCTTTATTATAATTTTCTGAGTTGCTGCGCGCGTTGTGCCAGCTAATTATTTCTTCACTGTTTTTTTCTTCCAGAAAAAAATTTGTCGCTATCCCGTGATAACAGTATTCACTCTTCTTCTCAAATAAATCCTGATCCGGATTTGGCCATCTCTGCACCACTATCCGAAACGAATGATCAGTTTTATTCATGCTATGCACAGATTCCGCATATTCTCTTCCTGTATCCCGGCCGTCCTTATCCTTTAAAACCTTCCATTCTTTAATCATTTCTATAACTTCTTTCACCGCGCTGTCCTTATCCACGGTTATCCCATACCTTATTCCTTGGCCATTAAGGTAATTAAAAACCTCGCTATTATAGGCCGCGGAATCACTGCGGAAAAACTTTATCTTCTTGCCTGTGCTATCCACAAAATCAATTATCCCTCGCGCAAATTCACAATTCCTAGTAGACGGGGATACATCCCCTTCTCGAAATTCATGCCCAACACAAATACCAAGCTCCGGCACAAATCCTAATATCGGCATATAGCCTTTATATCCTGCGTAAGTATAAGCTGCCAATAGCTTCTCACCAACTATTCCCGTCGCGTCGATA
>JBDRON010000012.1:0-23302 GCA_043810025.1 Elusimicrobiota bacterium | reverse complement strand
GTCTATGAATATTTTAATAGCATAGGAATTTCCTTTTTGAGATTATGCAAAAATTATTTAAATATCAATGTGATGTTAGTTGTAGGGAACGGTCGTGACCGTTCCACATCAATAACTTAAAGTTTAGGGAAATTCAGTTTTTGTCAGTAACAGAAATTTAAGTTGTAAGGAACGGTCGCGACCGTTCCCTACACAAACCCAAAAGGGAGAACAAAAAGCTCGCACCGAAGGTGCGCTAATTTTATTTCTTTGTCAGACTTCGATTGGAAAAATAATGTGACAAAAATATAGGAGAAAGAAAAAGCAGGAGAAATGGATAAAATTGGATTTGAGAATTTAGTTAGTACCTCTTTGAAAGATTTGCCCAGAAAATTCCGCCGGCGGCTGGAAAATATCGTTGTCGTTGTCGAAGATAGTCCGAGCGGGGAAATTCTTTTTCAGTTGGGGATGAAGTCTCCCGGGGAGCTTTTGGGGTTGTATCAGGGTGTGCCTCTGGGTGAACGCGGGACGGGGTATAGCAATGTGCTGCCGGATAAGATCTTAATTTTTAAAAAGTCCATTGAGGCTTTATGCCGGAACGAAGAAGAAATATCGCGAAAGGTGCGGGAAGTGGTCCGGCACGAGATCGGGCATTATTTCGGGATGAGTGAAGAGGAACTTGACCAATTGGAATAAGGGACAAAACGAAAAATTGACTTAGCGAGGTAAATTTTATAGTATAGACTTGATTAGAATACAACAAATTAAAATTGAAGGAGGGTAATAAAATGAAGTCTAATGCGCAGAAAATACTTCCTGAAGACTACATATTATCTGTTCTTAGTCCCGAACAACGATTAGATGCCGCTCTCAAATTAGGAACAGTAGCTTTTCAAAAAACGAAGTTGAGTATCAAGGATATTGAAAAAGTTGTGTCAAAGATACGAAAGAAATTATATGAAAAAAAGTAGGGCCGTAGTTGATACAGGAGTTCTTATTTCGGCATTCGTTTTCGGTGGAGTACCCGAAAAAGCGGTTAGGAAGGTGTTTTCTCTTTGTGATGTATATGTTTCTCCAGCAATGCTTTTTGAATATAAAGAAACTCCCAAAGGATTGTTAACAGAAGGGAAAATAAATCTCAATCAATTTGAGGTTCTCATCGAAGGTATTGCTACATTTGTTTCTAAATCAGTACTTGTCTATCCTAAGGATAATTTAACTATTTGCAGGGATCCCAAGGACGATTTTATATTAGAATGTTGTTTAACGGCTGATATTAATTTTCTTATAACCGGTGATAAAGATTTGCTTGAGTTAAAAGAAAACTATTTACCTGAAGGGCTTCGTAATTTAAGAATAACTACTCCATCAAAATTCCTCGAAGTAATAGAAAATGAATAGTGATTGCCTGCCGGTTATCTAATATGTCTTTTACTTTAATTAAAGAATGTGCTCAGACTAAGGCGCGGTTGGGGAAATTGGTTACGGCTCATGGCGTGATCCATACGCCGGTGTTTATGCCGGTGGGGACGTTGGGGACGGTTAAAACTTTGAGTCCGCTGGAACTTAAGCAGGTGGGGGCGGAAATAATTTTAGGCAACGCTTATCATCTTTATTTTCGGCCGGGGACGGAGGTTTTGGCGAAGGCCGGCGGGCTGCATAAATTTATGGGCTGGGACCGGCCGATTTTAACCGATTCCGGGGGGTTCCAGATTTTCAGTTTGGCCAAATTGCGCAAGATCCGGCCGGAGGGGGTGGAATTCCAGTGGCCGGTGGACGGCAGTAAACATTTTTTTACGCCGGAGAAAATAATTGATATTCAGCTGGCGATTGGGTCGGATGTTTTCATGTGTTTGGACGAATGTGTGCCCTATCCTTCGACCCCGGATTATGCGGCCAAATCGCTGGAGCTGACTTTGAATTGGGCCAAACGCAGTCAGGCTTATTTCCAGAAACAAAAATCTTCGGCTCTGTTGTTCGGGATTGTTCAGGGCGGCGACTATCCGCAGCTGCGTCAACGCTGTGCCCAAGAGCTGGTGAAGATGAATTTTTCCGGCTATGCTTTAGGCGGGCTTTCGGTGGGCGAACCGAAGGATGTGCTCTGGAGAACGGTGGAAACAACGGTTTCCATTCTGCCTAAGGGAAAGCCGCGTTATTTGATGGGGGTGGGCACGCCGGAAGATTTTTGGGAAGGGATTGAACGGGGCATCGATATGTTCGATTGTGTTCTGCCGACCAGGAATGCCCGGAACGGCCAATGTTTTACCACCTTTGGCAAAGTTAATATAAAAAATGCCGAATACCGTGAGGATTTTCGCCCGCTGGATGCGGAATGCCTTTGTTATACCTGCCAGACTTTTAGCCGGGCCTACCTGCATCATCTGTATCGGGCTAATGAACTTTTAGGTTTGCGCTTAAACACTTTACATAATTTGCAATTTATGTTAAAATTGATAAATTCAATTCGCCAGGCGATTGAGGAAGATAAATTTCTTCAGGCCAAAGAAGATTTTTTCAAGAAATATCATCAAACTGAAGAATAACTTATTTAGGAGGTGGGATAACATGGGTGGAACAGGTTCGTTAGTCAGTTTTTTGCCGATGGTAGTAATTTTTTTGATTTTTTATGTGGTATTGATTATGCCGCAGCAGAAACGGGTTAAGGCGCAGAAAAAAATGCTCGAAGGGTTGAAGAAAGGCGACCGGGTGATCACCAACGGAGGAATTATCGCAACGATTGTTGGTTTAAAAGGTAATCTGATCGAGTTGAAGATTGCCGAAGGAACAGTGGTGCAAGCGGAGCGGACGGCGGTCACTTCTTTGTTTTTACCGGAAGTTATACCGGGCAAAAGTAACGATAAACCAGCTTTGCCGGTAACCAATAAAGAACCCAAAGAGCCGATCATTAGATAATAAATTGCTAAGGAATTTGAATAATTATTGACGATTAGTTCCCTCTCCCCTTGTGGGAGAGGGTAGGGTGAGGGGATAATGAAGAGAGGAAAGCACATCGTTAAGAGATAAAGTTCCTATCGAAGCTCAGATTGATTTAAAAAATGGATAAAATTTCTTTAGATAAGGTAAAAAATCATCCTTTGGTGGCCAGTTTTGTGGAAGCGGCGAATACATATTTGGGGGCGATTGGTTATACCGAGCACGGATTTCGGCATGTCAATCTGGTTTCCAGTGTGTCTCAGCATATTTTAGGTTATTTGGGGTATCCTGAGCCGTTGCCGGAGCTGGCCGGTATTGCCGGGTATCTGCATGATATCGGCAATGTGATCAATCGTAACGATCACGGCCATTCCGGAGCGTTGATTGCGATGTATATTCTGGAAGATATGGGAGCCGAGCCGATGGATGTGGCCAATGTTATTTCGGCCATCGGTAACCATGAGGAGCAAACCGGCGATCCAGTGAGTCCGCTCTCGGCGGCGCTGATTTTGGCCGATAAATCCGATGTGCATCGGTCCCGGGTTCGCAACCCGAATATGATCAGTTTCGATATCCATGACCGGGTAAATTATGCCGCAGAACGCGGTTTTTTGCGGGTTGATGCGGCTAAAAGAATTATTTCTTTAGAACTAACTATCGATACAAAAATTTCCCAGGTGTTAGAATATTTTGAAATATTTTTACCCCGAATGATTATGTGCCGCCGGGCGGCAAAATTTTTAAATTGTGAGTTCAATCTGGAGATCAACGAGACGAAGTTGTTGTAACATCATATGTCATGAGTTATGAGTTGTGGGTTGTGAGCTTAAAGTAAAAGTAGTCGAATCTTTTAAGCTCATGACCCATGACTCATGACTCATGACTCAAGTCTGATGTTTATTAATTAAATAAAAGGAGAAAAAGATGAATTCTAAGTTGAAGTTCAAGATTCTTTTAATCTTGGGTTTGTGCGCTGTGTCCGGCTGGTATCTTTATCCGACATTCGAATGGTATCAGATGTCGGTTAGTGAGCGCGAAAATATGGAGAAGGCCCGCGATCCGATTATTAAGCGCATCCTTAATCTGGGTTTAGATCTTAAGGGAGGGATGCATCTGGTTTTAGAAGTTGATGTGGCCAAGCTCGATCCGAATACCAAGGTTAATGATGCGGTTAATCGGGCCATTGAAGTTATTCGTAACCGGATTGATCAGTTCGGGGTAGCGGAACCGGTGATTACTAAGCAGGGAGAACGTTGGATTGCTGTGCAGCTGCCCGGGGTGAAAGAGCCGCAGCGGGCGATTGAGCTGATCGGCCGGACCGCCCTTTTAGAGTTCCGGTTGGAGGATAATACCGGACAATTAAGTAAAATTCAACAAAAGGCCGCAGAATTAAAGCTTGGTTTGGCTGATCTTGGCGATATGGAAGGTTTATTAAAACCGGAATTACAAAAAGATTTTAAGGATATTTTTCCGGCGAGCGCTGCGTTGTTACCGAGCAAGGAAGGCGGATATAAGCTGGTGGAGTCCAGCGCTTCGTTGACCGGGGCTTATTTAACCAACGCGCAAGTTAAGATGGGCGGGGAATACGGCGCTCCTTATGTCGGGATTGATTTTAATAAAGAGGGCGCGGTAAAGTTTGCCGATTTAACGGCGGCCAATATCCAGCGGAATTTGGCCATTGTTCTCGATGGGGTGGTCCAATCGGCCCCGGTGATTAAATCGGCGATATCCGATGGGCAAGCGATTATTGAAGGAAATTTTACTATTGAGGATGCCCGCGATTTAGCCCTGGTGCTGAGAGCCGGCGCTTTGCCGGCGCCGGTGAATATTATTGAGAACCGGACTATCGGGCCAAGTTTGGGTGAAGATTCAGTACGCAAAGGTGTTTATGCTTCGCTTGTCGGCCTGTTGATTGTCATTACCTTTATGGTTTTTTATTATAAACTTTCCGGATTGATTGCCGATCTGGCAGTGATCTTGAATTTGTTCATGCTGCTGGGAGCGATGGCTTATTTTCATGCCACGCTAACCTTGCCGGGTATCGCCGGGATCATTCTTACTCTCGGTATGGCTGTCGATGCCAATGTGTTGATCTTTGAGCGGATCCGGGAAGAATTGCGGGCCGGAAAAACAGTGCGCGTATCGGTGGATTTGGGCTACGAAAAAGCTTTTAGCGCGATTATCGATTCCAACCTGACTACTTTAATCGCCGCGGCTTTCCTCTTTCAGTTTGGCACCGGACCGATTAAGGGGTTTGCGGTTACCTTGACTTTAGGGATCATCATCAGTATGTTTACGGCGATTGTCGTTAGCCATGTGATTTACGATCTGTTTTTGGGCAGCCGGCCGGTACAGAAACTGAGTATTTAGTATTGCGGATTGCGGATTTCAGAATGCGGAATGAAAAACGAAAAGATTTGAGTGCTTTTAATTCTGAAATTGTAATTTAGCCGTCTTTAATTAATAAAAGGAGAAAAACATGGAATTAATCAAAAAAACAAACATTGATTTTTTAAAGCTGCGTTACATCTGCTTTGCCATTTCCGGCGGATTAGTTTTGTTGGGGATAATTGCGCTGGCGATCCGCGGCGTGAATCTTGGAATTGATTTCACCGGAGGAAACCTGGCCGAAATTAAGTTTGCAAAAATACTTGCTGTCGATGAGGTGAGAAAGGTTTTTAAAGAAAATTTTCCCGAGAATGTGGAAATTCAAACTTTTCCCAAGTCGAACAGTTTTGTTATCCGCTCCAAAAAAAATAACGATCCTTCATCCGGCACGAGTCAATTCGGTGTAAATGTTTCCCAGATGTTAAAAAAAGTTTTACCGGAAAATCCGGCGACCATCGAGCGGACGGAGTACGTAGGTCCGGCTGTCGGACGGCATTTAATTAAGCAGGCTAATTGGGCAATAATCTTTTCTTTTTTAGGCATAATTATTTATGTTGCTTTTCGCTTCAACTCCGGGATTTGGGGAGCCGCGGCGGTGATCGCTTTAATTCACGATGTTTTTATTACCTTTGGGATGTTTTCTCTGATGCAGAAAGAAATTACTTTGTCCGTTATTGCCGCTCTCTTAACCCTCGCCGGGTATTCGGTTAACGATACGATTGTGATTTTTGACCGGTTAAGGGAAAACCTCCGTTTATTTCGCAAGGATCCTTTGCCTAAGGTAATGAACCAGAGTCTTAACGAGACTTTAGCCCGAACCCTGATCACCAACCTTACCGTGATTATGGTTTTAGCGGCCTTATTTATCTTCGGCGGCGATGTAATTCACGATTTTGCTTTTGCCTTGCTGTTTGGCTGTATTATCGGTACCTATTCGACTGTCGCCATCGCTGTCCCGATTGTTTACGAATGGAAAGGCGGGGATCGGACAAAGGCTAAGGTAAACATTAAGAAATAGTAATATTTTGGTAGAGACATAAAATTTGTAGAGACATAAAATTTTATGTCTCTACAATTATTAGGGGAAGGTGTTGAATAATGGGTACGGCTGTTTCGGGAACAAGAAAAATAAAGAAATTTAAAGTGCGTCTGCGGCCGCGGGAATCTTTTTGGAAATTAAGACGACAGATGGCTACTTCGGCTTTAGACAGTGTCCAGTGGCCGGAACTGATCAAGGAGGAAATAGAAAAAGTTTCCCTTTTAATTTCTCCGAGTGTTGTTTATGACACTTTGGACAAAAACGAGGCCCGGGTGATTTTGGTTAATTCCCATCAGGAACTGGGGAAAAGAATTTTGATGATCAGTTTTTTGACGGCAACGATTGGGGAAAAATTTACTCCGGAGTTGATTGGCGCTCAGGATGAGCTGAAACAAAAAATCTGGCAAATTTTAGCGGAAGAGGCCTTGGAACAAACTGTCAATTTTGCCGGCAAACTCATTCTGGAAGAAGCCAAAAAAGATAGCTGCCAGCTTTTGCCGCAGATCGCGGTCCGGCATACTGCCGAGTTATCGAATATAATTGCTTCGCTTTCCGCCGACAAAATCCAGGTCCGGATGGAAGCCGGCCGGCTTTCCCCCCATTTTAGCGCGGTTAGTTATTGTCTTTGGGTGCCGCAAGGGAAGTCTTCTCCTTCGCTTCGTAAAGCTTAAAAAATGAATCCTATTTTTTCCTCAATTATTGTCTGGCTTGGGAAAAAAATCGTTCAGTTGGTCGGAAAAACATCATCCTGCCAAACGCTAACCAATCCTTCAGTTCGCGATTTAAAACAACAACAAAAAAATGTGATCTATGTGTTTTGGCATGGGAGGCAATTTTTTCTGCTTTGGGCCTATCGTCATAAAAACATCTCTGTTTTGATCAGCCAGAGCAAGGATGGGGAATTAATTGCCCGGGTTTGCGAACAGCTGGGATATCAGGTAATCCGCGGTTCTTCTTCCCGAGGCGGAAAAAAAGCTTTAGCGCAATTAATTAGAAAAACCCGGCAGGGGTTTGATCTGGGTCTTACCCCGGACGGCCCGCGCGGGCCGGCGGGTAAGGTCCAGTTGGGTGTTTTGTTTGCGGCGGGTAAAACCGGACTGCCGATCGTCCCTCTCGCTTTTGGGGCAAAAAGAAAGTTTGTCTTTAAAAGTTGGGATAAGTTTTGTCTGCCCCTGCCCTGGAGCAAAGTGACGGTGGTGGAAGGCGCTCCTTTTTATGTTGCCCCTGGCGACAATTTAGCCGAAAAAGCCCTGGAGCTAGCCGAACTGATTAACAAAACCACCGAAGAAGCTGATAACAGCAGCCTAAAAGCTTAAGAGCCTAAAAGTATCAAAGAATAGTGTAATTGTAAATTGAATATTGCGAAACTGTTTATATATCTTTTAGGCTCTTAGCCTTTTAGGCTTTTAGGCTGCCGTTCAAACTTATGTCCTACTTTCTTTATAATTTTTTGCTTTTGATTTTGGCGCTGCTGATTTTTCCTTATGGAATAATTCGCTACCGTCAGCGGTTTTTGAAGAAAGTTTTTAGCGGGCTGGGGGAACGGCTGGGTTTTGTTCCGGTCAAACTGCCGGCCGGCAGTATCTGGTTCCATGCGGCCTCCGTGGGAGAGGTCAAACTGATTGGCCCGCTGCTGGAAAAATTAAAGATCGCCTATCCGCAGAAAAAGATTGTTGTTTCCGTAATCACCGTCGAAGGTAAAGCAGTTGCCCTGAAAGAGTTGGCGGCCGATTTAATTATTCATACTCCCTTGGATTTCCCCTGGATCGTGAACCGCTTCTTCCGCCAATTGTCGCCGGCTTTGTTAGTGCTGGTGGAAACCGAAATCTGGCCGAATTTGCTGCGGGTTGCCCGGTCCCGGGATGTGCGAACGATTTTGATTAACGGCCGGCTGACCGAAAAAGGTTTCCGCCGCTATAAGTTTTTTCCCCGCTTTACCGCCCAGGCGCTTTCCTCCCTTGATTTGGTCTCCGCGCGCACGGCCCATGATGGCGGGCGTTTTCAACAGCTGGGTGTAGACCGCCGGAAAATTGTGCTTACCGGTAATTTAAAATACGATTTAATCAAAGAAAACTTATTCTCACCGGCCGAGATCGAAGATTGGCGCCGGCAGAATTTTATTCCGGACCAACAAACCATTATTGCCGGCAGTATTCGTTCCGGCGAAGAGGAATTGGTGATCGACAGTTTCTCGGCCGTAAGCAAAAAATATCCCCGGCTCCAACTGGTGATTGCCCCCCGTTATCCGGAACAGACGGGCAAAATAGAAAATATTCTTCACCGGCGGGGGCTGACTTTTAGTCTTTTCAGCCGGAAAGGAACGGAGGCCGGACAGTGTATAATTGTCGATACGATTGGTGATTTAATCAAGTTTTACGCCTTCGGCACGGTGGCGATCGTCGGCGGAGGATTTCTCCCCGGCGCCGGCGGCCATAACATCTTAGAGCCGGCCAGTTTAGGCAAACCGGTAATTTTCGGCCCGTATATAGATAACTTTTTAGACATCGCCGAAGGCTTACTTAAAGCCAACGGCGCTTTCCAGGTCACTTCCTCAGAAGAATTAACCGAAAAAATTTTATTGCTTCTCGACAATGAAAATCAACGAAAACAAATGGGCGCCGAAGCCGCCCAATTCGTCCGTTCACAAAAAGGCGTAACCGAAAAAAATCTACTTTTGATTCAAAAGATGCTAGAACCTTAAATTAGCGCGAGTTTCGCTCGGAACGTTACCTATCTGTGACATTTTTTTCCCTCTTTTAAAAAGAGGGGTAGGGGAGATTTAGACAATATTTATTATTTTCAAAATCCCCCTTAATCCCCCTTTTTAAAGGGGGAACACAGACAAAACAAACATTGAATTTCCTATGCCTTAAATTAAAGTCTTGACGAGGTAATTATAAAAACTTATAAAGTAATTGATGCCGGATTTGGCAATTAAATTTCAGGAGAATAAAATTCATGAATCAAAAACATTTTCTCAATGCCCTAAGTCATGCGAAGAAAGATATAATTCAAGAAGTTATCGACCTGCTCAATAAATTCAAAATTAGCTACTGTGTAATTGGAGGCCTGGCGGTAAATGCCTATGTGGAGCCTGTCGTCAGCCTTGATTTAGATATAGTAATCGTTATGGACGCGGTTAAGAAATTTCTGGGAAATGCAAAAAATAAGTTTAAGATTGAAACATTTGAACATAGCATAAACTTAAACAGCAAAGAATCAGATTTGCGAATTCAGCTGCAAACAGACGAAAGATATCAAGATTTTATTGTTCGAGCATCTGTTAGAAATATACTGGGTTACGAAATGAAAGTCGCCGCGTTGAAAGATGTTCTTCAGGGGAAGCTCTGGGCCTATTCAGATGAAAAGAGGCGCGGCAGCAAACGGCAAAAAGATCTGGCCGATATCATGCGAATAATCGAATCATATCCGGAACTTAAATCAACGTTACCCGTCAAAATATCAAGCATAATTAATGAAACTTGATAACGAATAAAGGATTGTAAAAATCTTCCTATGATAACAATTCTTGGAATTGAGATTTCCCATTCCCATAAGGCTGTATCCCCCCTTGACATATATGCATGAATAATGCATATTTATATGTATGAATAATATTTAAGGAGGCAGTTGTTATATGAGAACAACACTAAATATCGAGGAAAACCTTTTAGCAAGGGCATCGAATCTTTTGGGCATTCGTGAAAAAACCACACTAGTTAAACTTGGCTTAAGAGCATTAATAGAAAAAGAAATCAGTAAGCGATTAGCTGCCTTAGGCGGTACTGAAAAAAAAACCGGTAATATTCCAAGAAGAAGACCGGGAGCAATTAAATGATACTCGTTGATACTTCTGTGTGGATAGACCACTTTCGTAACGACAACCAAGAACTGAAAAAATTACTAACTGATGATGAAGTTATCTGCCATCCGTTTATCATTGGAGAACTTGCCTGTGGAAATCTGAAAAATAGAAAAGAAATAATCGTATTGCTTCAAGCGTTATCAATGGTGGATACTGTAGAAAATAACGAGATACTGTTATTCATAGAAAATCATAAATTGATGGGCAGAGGGCTTGGTTTAATAGACGTACAGCTTTTGTCTTCCGCATTGCTGAATAATGTGTTATTGTGGACCCTGGACAAGAAATTAAAGCAAGAAGCCATGAAATTGGACATTGGGTATAAATATTGAACTGTAATCGAATAAAATCTTCCAACGAGAATAAATTATAAAACTTTGATTTTTAGCTGTGAGTGGAGGTAAATGACATGAAAAAATCAAGACATCTTCTTTTTAAGGACTTCCTTAAAGAAAAACTCAAGAATCCTAAAATAAAAGAATCTTATAACGAGGAAGACCTTTATTCAAGGATTGCTATTCAGATAGCAGTTCTTCGAGAGAAAAAACATATAACCCAGCAGGAATTGGCAAAACGAGTTCATACAACTCAAAATGTTATCTCTAAAATTGAAAGCGGTGATAGCAATGTAACGTTTAGAAGTATTTTAAGAATCGCTTCTGCTTTCAATAAAAGAGTAGAACTTAAAATTGTATAACTTTTAGATTTGACGAAGGAAGAATCAAGTATTTTAAGAAACTTGCCTTAGAAGCAGAAATACCATATCAAACCTTGATCAATCTTTATTTGCGTGATTGCGCAGCATCCAGCCGCAAACTGTCTTTACAATGGAAAGCGGCTTAATAAAAAAGTCAAAAAGAAAATTTTCTGAAGGGTACCAAAAATCTGATTAGAATAATTGATACTAGATTTGGCAATTAAGTTTCAACTGAAAACAGGTGTATCATTAAAGTCCTGAAAGGACGCCGGAATTTAGGCGGGGGTTTTAACCCCCGAAAAAGAAATACCCCATGAACAATAAGCCCTGAAAGGGCGTAGGCAAAAAATGTGCTTGCAATAATGTATAAAATATGTACAATTTAAGTATGGAATTTGAATATAATACAAGCAAATCCGAATCAAACGAGCAAAAACATGGTATCTCTTTCGAAGAAGCAAAAATTTTATGGCTGGTGGATAATATTGTTTTACCGGCAATTACCAGAGGTGAAAAGCGGTATATGATAATCGGCGCTATAAACGGGTTGCATTTTTCGTGTATATTTACAATTCGTAGCAGCAAAACAAGGATTATTTCATGTCGAAGAAGTAGCGAAAAGGAGAGGAGGCTTTATGATGAAAAAATTGAAAAATAGTATTTCAACTAAGGAATTTGATCGTAGATTTAACGCTAATGAGGATGTAACGGATCACCTTGATATTTCAAAAGTGAAAATAAATAAACATTTTCACCGGATAAATATCGATTTCCCCGAAACATTTATTAGAAAAATTGATGAAGAAGCTAACAAAATAGGTGTTGCCAGAACAGCTCTTATTAAAATATGGATTGCCGAGCGACTTCAAGCAATGTAGTTCATGGCAAGATAATTCAAGGCTAATGAATGTTTTAAATCCTGAAAGGACGCAGGCAAAAAAAAGAAATTAAAAGCCATAGAAAAATAGCGCCTAAATTGGTATAATCGAATTATAAGTTAATTGGAGGGTAAAATCATGATTAAGACAAATAAATTTTTTACTGAAGCAATCTCACTGCCAATCGAAATCAGAACACAACTGATAGACAGACTACTTAAAAGCATAAATCCAGCTCAAAAAGAAATAGATGAACTATGGGCTATAGAAGCCGAGAGAAGAGTTCAAGAAATTAAGAATGGAGATGTAAAACTTGTTCACGGAAAGGATGTTTTCAGAAGAATTTATAACAGGTTAAAAAAATGAAGTATTTTTTTCATCCATTTGCAGAAAAAGAACTGTTAGAAAGCATAAGCTATTATGATGCTTGCCAAGAAGGTCTTGGCTTAGAGTTTTCCAGAGAGGTATACTTTGCAATCCAAAATATTCTTTCATTCCCGAAAGCATGGTCTTCCCTGTCAACACATACCAGAAGGTGTTTAACCAATCGTTTCCCCTACGGCGTCATCTATCAAATCGCTAATACCGAAATATATATAATCGCTATAATGCAACTTAATCAAAAACCTAATTACTGGAAAAGCAGAAAAATAAAATGAAAAAAAATCCAAAAATTCGCCGAGATAATCGAGGTGAGTTCATTTATGATATATATTTTATGAACGGAAAAATGAAAAAAAAGAAGATATATGTAGTCGATGGTACCCCGGCAGAAGAATTTTACGAACAAAATGCTGATCCCAACACTTTACTGCAAAACGGTGATTATGAACTGTTATATGAACAAGAAATAAATAGCGACAATACAAATTAATGTAACTACTCAGGTATATGGCCGCTCATAATTAAACGTATTGGAAATTGAAAGTTTGGCAAAAATCAAATTTCCCCCCTTTGGAAAAGGGGGATCATGGGGGATTTAAAAAACAGTATTTAAATCTCCCCTACCCCTCTTTATAAAAGAGGGAGAAAAAGTGCCAGCATTGCAAGTATGAACTGTTGTATACCTGAGTAGTTACAAGTATTGATAATTAGCGATCATTTTCCCGGATTAACGATGTTTTTCGGGGGGGTGTTGGGTATTGAGGTGTTCTTTGATTGTTGTCGGTAGGTTTTTTTTGTTGGCTTGCTGCCAAGCTTCCCAGGCTTGGGGGATTTTTTTTTGCCAGTATGCGGTTAAACCAAGCATGAAATAACCGATTCCGCTGTCATTCTTCAGAACCGCTGCCTGCTTGAATTCATTTTCGGCTAAATCCGGTTTTTTTAGTTCTAAATAGGTTAATCCAAAAAGCAGATGAAGTTGAGCGCGATAAGCTTTGGGTGAATTTAATTTTTGGGCTTGCTGTAACGATTCCAAGGCTCGATCCGGTTGATTGTGAAAAAGATAGAGTTTGCCTAGATAAAGGAAATAAGCCGGCTGGTTTTTTTTATTCAGTTGTTTCAACTGCTGAACAGCTAAATCAATCTTTCCTTCCTTCTCGTAGATCATGGCCAGGTTGAAGTTTGTTTGCTCATCAGTCTGCTTGAGGTTCAAAGCTTTAAGGTAATATATTTTTGCTTGTTTATAAAGCATCTGTTGCTGATAAACTTCACCCAGACCGAAGTTGGCGGCAAAACTTTTTGGTTGTTTTTTTAAGGCTTGTTGGTAATAGCTGATCGCCTCCGGATAACTGTCAATTTTTCGATAGAGGCGGGCAAGATTAAGCGCTGTTTTAGAAGTTTTCTTGTTGATTTGGAGAGCTTTTTTATAATTTTCCAGAGCGAGATCGTAGCGGGCGATATTTTCGTAACAATCGCCTAAGGTGTTGTAAAGGAAAATTTTTTCTGAACCTGCATAATGAGCTTGACTTAATTTTTCCAGAATCGGGATAGCCTGGGTATATTGTTTTTCCTGAATAAAATTCTGGGCAGTTTGCTTTTGTTCAGACAGCTGTTTAGTTTTAGCGAAAAATGTCCAGCCCCAACCATCGGTATAGAGATTGACAAACAATAGTAAAAAAAATATTCGTTTCATCATTGCGGGTTGTCCAAAATTTGTTGAAAATATTTTTTGATCAGGAAACTTTTGATTTGCGCCAGACTGTTTCTGGCGGCGATCGACCCGGCGTTGATGCATTCTTTACCCCGCCATAATTCCATCAGATTTATTTCCCCGACTTTCGGTGTGATCACCAAACTGGCTTTTTCCAGTTGGGCTTGCATCAGCACTTTGCCTTGAATATACAGAGCCTGGTTGAGGATTAGTAATATATTGGAAGTTTGATAGCTGGTAAAATCGGCCAGCACCGGAACGGCAATCACCAGGTCGGCGCCCATCAGCCAGGCCACATCGACCGGCTGATTGTCGACTATCCCGCCATCCACTAACAGACGATGCCGGTATTCTACCGGCTGAAAAACACCGGGGATGGTTGCGCTGGCCCGCATCGCCGGGACCACCGGCCCATCACGGAAGATGATTCGTTCTCCGGTTTGGATGTCGCAGGCTATGCAGGCAAACTTTATCGGCAATTCGTCAAACCGTTTGTCCCCGATCTGTTTGCGCAGATATTTCTCCATTTTTTTCGAGCTGAGCAATTTTTCAGTGACCAGCAAACGGACTAAACTGGCCAAAGAGATATTGCTGATTTTTTCCCAGCCGATATCCCCAGCCATAGTCTCAATTTTTTCTAACGGCAAACCGCTGGCGTACAACCCGCCGACTAAAGCGCCGACCGACGTTCCGACGACGATATCAATCGGCAGCTGTTCCTGGGCGAGCACCTGTAATACGCCGATATGGGCCAGCCCGCGGGATCCGCCGCCGCCTAAAACCAGAGCGATCTTCGGCCGGGCTTGCGCCGGGAGGGAGATAAATTTTTTCCAGAGAAAATCATTAATTATTTCCTCCGAAGAAAAGGCCGGCAGGGAAGCGATGTTTTCTTCGCCCCAGCCAAAAACGTTGAGGGTCAAAAGAAGGGTAAGCATTCCGATCAATCTGATTAAACTCATAATTTGTTGTATAAAAATTCAACGTTTGTTGTGCGTGTGTTCCCCCTTTTGAAAGGGGGATTAAGGGGGATTTTAAAATGAAAAATAGTGTCTAAATCTCCCCTACCCCTCTTTATAAAAGAGGGAAAAAAACGTCGCGGATGTGTAAAGTTCTGAGCGAAACTCAGAGGAATCTCATTTTTTTGTTTTCCAGAAATTACCGACTGCCTGGTCGAGTTTCGCCCGGGCGGTCAATAGTTTATGGACGCTTTCCAGCCGGCGCAGCCGGCATAACCAGTAATTTTTGATGAATAGAAAAAAATCATCGGGCCGGATTCTTTTGTTTTGTAATTCATCTTGGGCCATCGGCAGCAGTTTTTCGGTGTTGGCCAGCTCTTTTGTTCGGTTGCTGGTTTGTTCCTGCCAGTAATTGTATTCGGTAGAGGCTTGCGCTACTTCCAGCCGGATTTGATCGTCAATTTCTGTTTTGGTAAGTTTAACTTTTTCTACCTGCCCCTTTTTTTGGCGGACTTTTGCCCATTTAGCCCGGCCGTCAAAAATCGGGATGTTCAAATTCAAGGTGGTATTCCAATCCTTCTGCCGCAAGGGAGTTATTTCTCCTTCCCACTGATAGTTGGCTCCAAAAGTAATCGTCGGATTTCTTTCCGCCTGCGATAAATTCAAACTTAAGGCATCCATTCGTTCCTGGGCTTGCACCAATAAACGTTCCGGCCGTTGTTCGAAGGCCAGGGCAACCAATTTATATAAATCTATTTTTTCTGAAATCGGCTCCAGATCTCCCTGAATATCAATGATTGTATTCAGTTCCAAGCCGATGGTATCCAGAAAGTTCAGCCGGCCCAGATCGTAATCGTTTTTATAGTCAATTAGTTCGTTCTGCAACTCTTCGATTCGTAATTTCATTGTTTCTTCTTGATAGCGGGACCGCTGGGTTTCGGGTAAGCCGGTTAAAAATTTTTTTTCCGCGGCAATCAGGTTCTGATAAATAGCTAATTTTTTCTTGAGGAACAACAAATCATAAAAAGCTTTTGCGGTATTGAACAATACCTGATTGAGCGCCTGATTATATTCGTTTTTTGTCCGTTCCAGATGTGACTGCGCCAAATTACAGGTATCGCGGTATCGGCCGCCGGAATAAATCAGTTGGGAAAAACTTAAGCGGGCCGCATAAAAATCTTTTTCCAGGCCATTGGGCGGCAGTAAAATGTTACCATAGGTTGGCGGCAGCACAAATAAACTTTGCGCTTTATAACGGGTATAGTTGGCGTTTAAATCCAGCTGCGGCCAGCCCATCGCGTATGCTTCGGTTACCCGGTGTTCGGCGATTTGGATGTCTTCCTTGGTTCTTTTCAGACTGGGGCAGGTTAAGGCGGCTTGTTCCAGACTTTCCTTCAAGGTAAAAATCCGTTCAGGAATGATTTTTTCTTCCTGCGCCAACAGCGAAAAACAAAAAGAAAATAAAATGAGGGAAGAAAGATAGAGATGTTTACTGGAGTTTTTCATGTGTAGGTAGTGTAGCGGGTTTTTCCTTTATTTATGACTCCCAGGATATCGGTAACTATGGTATTATAAAGAAACTATTATACTCAATAGTTCAAAGATAGTAAAGAAATTTGTGACGATTGGGAATGGGGAGATACCTTCGCTGTTACATTTCACACCCCTTAATTGCGGGCGATGATTACTGTGTTGGAATTTAATGTCTTGTCAATATCTGGGATCTGATAATATGTTAGGTGATTCCCCACACTTTTGTTAAAATAGTTTTGCAGAACAAAATAACAAAAGGGAGGAATCACCATGAATTATGTTGGGGTAGACTTACACAAAGAGCAATCTTGGTTTTATGTAATGGATGAGTCGGGAAAAAAGATCGCCAGTAAGAGTATAGCAAATAAGCTGGCAACACTACAAACATTTTTTGAAACGATACCGCGGCCGTTTAAGTTAGCCGTTGAGTCAACATATAACTGGTATTTTCTCATTGATATGTCTGAAAAATATGCAGAAGAATCTTTTTTGGCAAATTCCTATGAACTAAAGGCATTTGCCAAGTCGATGATGTTTTTTTAATCTTTAGAAATACAAAATGTGATGAGGAATCACACAAGGGTGGCTTATGTCTATCCTTGTCAGTTACCTAAATAGGTGACCCCATGATCCTATTCTGCGATTTATTGATTTTGTTATGCCGCAATTTTTTGCATTTTTATTTCGATTGTTTCCGGACTAAAATCTTGCTCATGAGGCCAAGTGATTGTACCGTATTCAATTCTTGCTTCTTTGAAATAATTGTAATCTTTCAATTCTTTAAAAATACCCTTTTCAAGATACGGTTTTATATCAAAAATACCTTTATTACCATTTGATAAAGTAATCTTTATCTTATAATCGGATAAAACTTCAAAGTCAATGACATCTGGGATCATTTTTTTCCTCCTATTTTAATGGCTCGATTTTAAAAGGTCGATTTCCTTCAACAGCAAGCGCCCAATCAGCCAACAATTCATCTTTGTGAATTTCGATCCATGCCTGCACTAAACGAAGTTGACGATTTGGCAATTTGCCATCCAAAATTTCTGCCGTTTCGATATCTATGGAAGCTTTAAATTCACCATACTTCAAATCAGCTGCCTACGCAGCAACGAAGGAGCGCAGTAGGTCAACTGCATTGCTTTTGTTATAATGTTCTATTGCCGTCTTAAAAATTTTGCCTTGTCAAGATTCGAGACCTGACCCCAATCTGACGGGCAGGAACTACTTAATTACCACTTTGCTGATGTCCTTAGTGAAGAGAGCAGAAAATTTTTGCCATTCGGTTAGAGTTAATTTGACAAGCCGTTTTTCGTTGTCCAGACAGTAATTGACGATTCTTCCCGTCAGATGGTGGGCTTGCCGGAAGGGCAGGCCTTTTTTCACTAAATAGTTAGCCACCTCGGTAGCTTCCAGGAATCCTTCTTTCAACATCTCTTTCATCCGGGCCTGATCAAATTTGAGCGTCGGCAAAACTTCCGGCAGAAGAACCAGGATGGATTTAACGGTATCGATCGTGTCGAACAAGGGATGTTTGTCTTCCTGTAAGTCGCGGTTGTAGGCCAGAGGCAGGGCCTTGGCGACAGTTAAAAGATTGATCAGATTGCCGTAAACCCGCCCGGTTTTTCCCCGCATCACCTCGGCGATGTCCGGGTTCAGTTTTTGCGGCATGATCGATGAGCCGGTGGCAAACGATTCGTCCCAATGAATAAACCCGAATTCCGGGCTGGACCAGAGCACCAATTCCTCCCCAAAACGGGAGAGGTGCATCATTAAAATGGCCGAGATCGATAAAAATTCCAGAATAAAATCACGGTCGCTGACCGCATCGATGGTATTGTTGATTATTCCCCGGAAGCCGAGGAGCCGGGCGGAAAATTTTCGATCAATCGCTAAACTGCTGCCGGCTAAAGCCCCGGCGCCCAGCGGGGAGAAGTCCAGCCGTTTTAAACAGTCTTCCAGCCTTTGGCCGTCCCGGCTGAACATCGCTTGATAGGCCTGAAAATACCAGGCCAATTTTATCGGCTGAGCATGCTGGAGATGGGTGAATCCGGGCAAACTTACCGCGCGGTAAGTTTTAGCTAACTGCTGAAAGGTCTTTTGCAGCCGGTCTAACGACTGAAGGATATTCAATATTTCTTCTTTTAGGTAGAGCCGTTCGTCGAGAGCAATCTGATCGTTGCGGGAACGGGCGGAATGCATTTTGCCGGCGACCGCGCCGATTTTTTCGGTTAACCGGCGTTCGATGGCGCTATGGATGTCTTCGTCATCGGGAGAAAATTTAAAGCGGTTATTTTTGAATTCCTCAAGTATTTCTTTTAGTCCGCGGACAATCTTTTCGGCTTCGGGCGCGGGGATAATTTTACATTTGGCCAGCATTCGGGTATGGGCAATCGAACCGGCGATGTCGACAAAGGCCAGCCGTTTGTCGACATTTAAAGAAGAAAGAAATTTTTCCGCTTGCGGGTTAAGCGGTTTTTTTACCCGGCCGCTCCAGAGTTTTTTTAGCATTGTTATTTCCTGAATTTTTTCTGCAGGGCGGCGACTTTTAAAGGTAAACCGAAAAGATTAATAAATCCTTCGGCATCCTTTTGGTTATAAACGCTATCCGCTTCAAAAGTGGCCAGCTCCTGCCAGTAGAGGCTGAAAGGAGATTTTCGCCCGACGGGGACAGCCTGCCCTTTGTACAATTTTAGTCTCACCGAACCGGTAACATTATGCTGGGTTTGTTTGATGAAGGCATCGATCGCTTGTTTAAGCGGGCTAAACCAAAGTCCGAAATAAACCAACTCCGCATAGCGTAAGGAAACAAATTCTTTGTAATGAGCGGTTTCCCGATCCAGGGTTAACGATTCCAATTCTCTGTGGGCCAGCAGCAGAAGAGTCATTCCCGGACATTCATAAACGCCGCGGGATTTTATCCCGACCAGGCGGTTCTCGACGATATCCACCCGCCCGATACCATAAGCCGAACCCAGCTGATTCAGTTTTTTCATCAAGTTAACCGGCGAAGAGG
Source organism: Elusimicrobiota bacterium (assembly GCA_043810025.1). GTDB lineage: Bacteria > Elusimicrobiota > JBDRON01 > JBDRON01 > JBDRON01 > JBDRON01. The sequence goes on along the minus strand of JBDRON010000012.1, from coordinate 3,922 downwards.
TTTTCCCGTTAATTGTCTTGGGGATACCGGCGACAAAACCGATCTCCAGATACAGCGGTTTTCCCGGGCTTTTTTCCGGCGAGACAGTCCATTGGAACATAGCGGCGCCCGGTTCCCTGGTCAGATCTTCCAGGATCCCGCCTTCAAAACTAAGATGGGCCAAGTTACAGTCGCAGGAGTAAGGTTTCTTCTTGCTGACCGGAACAGGGATGTTTCTTTGCCGGGCATAAGCCATTTCTTCCTGACGGGAACGCAAGTCCCATTCTCTCCATGGAGCAATAATTTTCATCTCCGGGGCCAGGGACTTAAAAGTTAACTCGAAACGGACCTGATCGTTACCTTTGCCGGTGGCTCCGTGGGAGAGCGCTCCAGCCTGTTCTTTTTGAGCGATCTCCACAACTTTTTTGGCAATTAACGGGCGGGCCAGCGCCGTAGCCAGCAAGTATTTATTTTCGTAGACGGCGTTGGCTTGAAGGGCCGGAAAAATATATTCCCGGACAAACTCATCCTTGGCGTCAACCAGATAATATTTTGCCGCCCCGCTTTTTTTGGCCTTGGCTTTGAGGGGCGCAAAATCTTCATTTTGTCCAACATCGACGCAAACAGCGATAATTTCACCCCCATATTTTTCCTTCAACCAGGGGATCATCACCGAGGTATCCAACCCGCCGGAATAAGCCAGGACTATTTTGTTCGAAATTTTTACCATTGCAAAATTTCCTATCACCTTGATTTTAGAATACTATATTAGCTGAAAAGAGATTCATTGTCAATTTAAAAAATGGTTGACAAAGCAACTCTTTTAATGTATATAAATATCAGTTACAAATGTAATGTAGGGAACGGTTTTAAACCGTTCCTTGCACAAATGAAAAGCGCTGATTTTATCTAGGAGGTAGAAAATGGGGAAATTGCCGGTCTGTATTTTATTCGCTGTCTTTTTAGGGGCGTATTCATCTTTCGCTCAGGAAAACGGAACGGAGTTGGAAGAAATTGAGTCGGTGGAAAGCCCGGTTACTACAGCAGATAATCCTCCGGCCGTTTCGGAAGAAAATACCCAACCGCAGGAAGCGCCGCAAGAAACTTCTGTGAACAATGAAGCATCACAAGACAACCAAGGCAAGCTCTATATTATTCAACCCGGCGATTGCTTATGGTTAATTGCCGACCGGTTTTATAAAAATCCCTGGCGCTGGAAAGAAATTTGGCAAAGCAACAAATATATCAAGGATCCGCATTGGATTTATCCGAAAGGCGAGTTGGTTATCCCGGAAATAACCGAGGCTAGGGCTGAGAACATTGAACCGGCGGAAACGCCTCAACAAGAAACAGAACAAGTGTCCGAGCCGCAAGCACAAGAAGTGGCAGAAGTAAAACCGGGCGCGGAAGAAATGGCCAAAGAGGAAGAAGCTAAGGAAGAGCCGTCTCAAGTGGAAGAGGCTAAAGAGGAAGCCGAAGTTGCGGAACCTCAAGAAGAAAAAGAAGAAGTTGTTCAAGCGCAGGTGACCGAAGAGCCGCCGGTGGTAGAAAAAGAAGCGCAGAAAAAAAGCTCTCTCCTTAGCGGGTCGGAAGACAAAAGCAAAGAAACTAAAGTTTTTGGGCGAAGTTTTATCATCCCCAAGGATTGGGTTTTCGATGGCTATATCTGTGGCGATCGTGAAGATAAGGTAATGATTTCTCAAGGCGATGTTGTCTATTTGGATATTGGGAAAAGCGGGAAAATTAAGCCTAAAGAAAAAGGAGTTGTTTATCGTCGGGAAAGGGATGTTTTTAGTCCGGAAACCGGCGAGTTGCTTGGGGAAATGATCAAAGAAATCGGGACCTTGGAGGTGGCCGAAGAAGTTCAGGAAAAAACCGCTACGGCCAGGATTAATTTGAGTAGAGAACCAATCCAGGTTGGCGACATCGTCCGTTTTCCCCGATTAGGCAGCGGGGAACTGAAGGAACTGGGAGAGGGATACTAAGCTAAAACCGATATTGTTTTTGGTAATTTAACGTATAAGAATTTCAATGTGTGTGTTCCCCCTTTAAAAAGGGGGATTAAGGGGGATTTTGAAAATTAGAAATGTTGTCAAAATCTCCCCTACCCCTCTTTATAAAAGAGGGAAAAAAATGCTCCGCAGATGTGTAAATTTCCGAGCTAAGTTCGAGCTAACTTCTAATTATGGTTATCCGTTTTGTATTTTTTGTTGTTTTGTTAATGGCGGTTTTTGTTTGGACGAAAGAAGCAATTGTTACCGGCAAGGCAATAAATTTAATTAATGATCATCCTCATCCGGTTTGGACACCGCGGGCGCTTTACTGGTTGGGTAACTTTTATTACCTGATTGGTAATAATAAGAAGGCTGTTATCTGTTTAGAAATAATTGTGAATAAATATCCCAAATCCGGCCGAACCGAAGATGCGGAATATCTGCTTGGCGTTTGCTATGAAAAGACTGATTTGCCTAAATCGATAGCCTGGTATAAAAAACTGCTGGAAGACTATCCCAAAACGAAACGCCGCGAGATGGTGGAAAAAGATATTTATTTTCTTCAGCAATAAATGAAAAATATTGGAGCTTGCCCGCCGGCTGTTTTATTTTCCGAAAAAAACTTCTCTCAGAAAAAAATCGCCTGGATTAAACTTAACCTGTTTAATTTAATTGGTCCGCTGCGCTTCCGCAGCCTTTTGGAATATTTTGGCGATATAAATAACGTTTTTTGCGCTTCGGAAAAAGAGTTGGCCAATGTGGAAAATATTGGAGGAAAAATTGCCGGTCAGTTGGCGCAGAGACATTCGGAAGTAGAAAAAAAATTAGAAAAAGAATTAAAATTAATCGAGAAATATCAGGTTAAAGTTGTCTTGTTGGGTGAAGCGGACTATCCTGCCAATTTGGTCTCGATTTCCGATCCGCCTTATTTGCTCTATGTCCATGGTGAACTCAAGAAAGAAGATCAGTTCTCTTTAGGGGTAGTCGGGACGCGCTATCCTTCCGATTACGGCTGTCAGGCGGCCAAAAAACTGGTTAAGGAGTTAGTCGGATATAAGCTAACGATTGTCAGCGGGTTGGCTCGCGGGATTGATACCGTTGCTCATCAGACCGCCTTAATTAATCAGGGAAGAACGATCGCGGTTTTAGGTAACGGATTGTTGTATAATTATCCGCGGGAAAACAAAAAATTACAGGAAAAAATTGCCGGGCAGGGCGCTGTGCTCAGTGAATTCCCTTTGCAATCGCTTCCGGAGCGAGGTAATTTTCCCCGCCGGAACAGGATCATCTCCGGTTTGAGCCTGGGAAGTTTAGTGATCGAAGGCAAAGAAAATAGCGGCTCATTAATTACGGCGCGGTTCGCTCTGGAGCAGGGGCGCGAGGTTTTTGCCCTGCCGGGCAATATTTTCAATCCCTTGACCGTCGGCCCGCATAGTTTGCTGAAGATGGGGGCAAAACTGGTCGAAAAAAGCGCCGATATTCTCGAAGAGCTGGCAGCGTTTTTACCAAAAACTTCGGCTCAAAAAACAAAGGCCAATTTTTTGCCCGAGCCGCAACTTTCCCTGGAAGAACAACTGGTTTACGATTCCGTCGAGTTTGACCCCCTGCCCATCGATTGCTTTCTGCAGAAAACAAATCTTTCCATTTCCCAGCTGCTGGATAATCTATTGCGCTTGGAACTAAAAGGTTTAATTAAGTCCTTACCCGGAAAAATGTTTGTCCGCAATAATTGATCGGGGCTCGGTTCTCGAGGCTCGGTGCTCGCGAGACCCCAGAATCGGGAACCGAAAAAATACCTGCCTTTCAAAAACCCAAGAACCGCGATTGATTTTTAATTTTATAACGATAAAGGCCGATAAAAATCTTCACCTATTGGGTGAAAATAATTGGCATAGTGGTGATTGCTGTTTTTATTTTTTTATCCCGAAGGGATTTAGGAATATAGGCGG
>JBDRON010000011.1:0-36704 GCA_043810025.1 Elusimicrobiota bacterium | reverse complement strand
TCCCGAAGGGATTTTGGAATATAGGCGGGGATGAAATCCCCGCTAAGATCGTCAAAAACAATTTAAGCCCCGAAGGGGCGAAGGTGTTTTCGGTGTTCAGCATATTATTTTCCTGCGCCCTTTCAGGGCTTATTGTTCATTGGCTATTCAGCGGGGGGTTAAAACCCCCGCCTAAATTCCGGCGTCCTTTCAGGACTTGAAGGTATTAAATTGTCAGGATTTATTTGAGAAGAGGAGTGAATATTGCTATCATGGGATAGCCACAAATTTTTCTATAGTTGACATTAGCATACAAATGTAATAATATAATTTTGTGCTTATTTTTGATGCCTCTACTTTGATTCTTTTATCAAAAATTGATTTATTGGAAATTTTTATTTCGAATTTTGATCTGCGGATTTTAATCCCAGAAATGATCCGGACAGAAGTTTGTATCGAAGGACGAAATGAGACTCCTTTATTGGTTAGATTGATTAAAGAAGAGAAAATTAGTGTTTTAAAGGTAAAGAATAATAGATTGATAAGAAAGTTCATGGAAGATTTTAATATTGATATAGGTGAAGCTGAAGTATTGGCGCTCGCTCTTGAAGAAAAAGTTTCTATTGTTGCTACAGATGATCGGAATGCAATCAGAGCATGTAAGGTATTAAAAATTGATTTTATTACAGCAATAGCTGTTTTGATCAGGACTTTGGAGAAGAAACTGATTGATAAAGAAGAAGCGATTATTAAGTTGAAAAAACTTGAATCTGTAGCCAGATATAATCGAGCAATAATCGAAGATGCAAGAAATAAAATTGCAGGAGGTTTTTAAAAATGTCAATAAGGACTTTAAGTATACGGATGGATGACAAATATTACCGCTTTTTATCAGCTCTTGCTTCTGAAGAGAGTGAAAATATTTCCCAAAAAGTGAGAGAACTTGTTGATCTGGGAAGGGTGATGTTGGCTATTGAAAAATATAAGAAATCAGAAGCCTCGATTGAAAAGGCCTCACGGATAGCCGGGGTATCGATCTCTAAGATGTTGGACATATTCAAGGATCACAATGTTGAAGCAAATCTGGAATATGAAGATTACCGGAAAAGCCTAAATTTCTTAAAGAAAATCTGGTGATCGACATTGCTCCCTCATCGTTTAAAAAATGTTTTTTCTTCAACAAATCCTCACGGAATACCCGCTTTAATTTTTATCAATCCTTGATCTTTCTTTAACCCGTCCTCAGCAGATTTGTTTCCGTAATAAATCTGCAACATCTTTTACCTTCGATAATTGTCCATTTTCCAACAAACATTTTACATTTTTTCAAGCAAATTATCGTCGATTTTTTTCAGCCGGTAAATAGATGTTTTTTAGGCCGGACTTTTTGAGCAATCTCTTAACATAAAATTAACATAATCTTAACACAATCTTAACATCGGTTTTGTATAGTATTAATATAGGGATCATGGGGTCAAGATGTTCAGGGGTCTAGGGAAAAAGAAATTGCAAAAGCTATGAACTACAAAAAAATAATTTATTTTATTGTATTGTCAATTTTTGTTTTTGCCCAGCTCGGGCCGGACTATCTTTGGGCTTTCCCCAAAGTTAGCAAACAAGCTTTCCTGCGTCCGCCGGCCAGGGAATTGACAAAAGATGTCTTACTTGACCATAAAGAAGAAGTTCGTCAGCAATTTGCTAAGATAGTTAACGATATCGCCCAAAAGAAATCATGGGATGCTAAGGTGCAAAAAGAAATTCAATCCAAATTTGAAGAACTGCTTAAAAAATTAGCTTTGAAAATTAAAAGAAGAGATGAGTATAGAATAGAGTTAACTGAAGGTGAAATAAAGTTGATTGCCGGGACAGCGGAGCATACGATGATGTTGTTGGAGGCTTTGTTTCAGATACCAGGCGCAAAATATGAAAGTGATGAAACTAAGCGCAGAAGGATGCTAAAAATTTGTGGCGCCTTGTTTAGAGAATCCGCAGCTAAAAATCTTGCTAAAATTGAAAAAATATTTGAGCAAAAGGAAATCAGCTATTGGATAGCTTTGGTTCTTGCTCATGATATTGATAAATATAGCGAGAGTTTTTCAGAAAAGAGAAAAAAGATGGGTAGTCATGACCTCTTGAGTTATTATTTGACTAATGAATATGGGTTGTTAGATGGAATCGAGAGCTTGTGTCCAAAAAATTCCAGCAAGGAGAAAATTGAAGAACAAAAAGATATCCTGAAATTAGCGGTAAAGTATCATGTGTTATTTGGAATAACATTTGCCGGAGAATGGACAGACCTAAAATGGCAGGAATTGCTAAAAGACGAAGATGTGCAAAAAAATATATTGTGCAAGGAAAACTGGAGCGAGTTGATGCAGGATTTTTTGAATTGCCTGGTGATGATTACCTTGCTGGATACTACCGGAACCGGGGAAAAAGGATTTTTAACCAATCGGCAAGCCAGCGCTACTTTTGAAAAATTAGATGATCTAAAAGATATATTTAAAGGTGACGGTAAGAATTTTGCCGGGGTGAAGGAAGAAATAAATGAAAAAATTGAAAACTTGGCTAAAAATAATACCGAGAAAAGACTTATTGGCTTGCTGATGTTTAGAGATGATAACGCTGATCGGCACGAAAGCGAGTTTTATAAGAGAAAATTATATAAAGCCTTTGAATTGCTGAAGGATGAAATCAGTATTGATGAGATTAACTATTTTTGGGAAAATTTTCATAAAGTTAATTTGCGTTATGCGAATTACTTAATCAATTCTTCAGCCTGGATCAGGCAGGGAATATTGGACTGGATACCGGCCGGAGAGGAGGCAATTAAGGATGTGGACTTGTTTAAAGGTAGAAATATCGGTTACAAAGACGAAGTGAATACGGCTTTTCTAAAATTTTTGATCCTGTTGACCAGGGTAGCTACAGATGCTGAATACGGGGAACCTTGTTCGGAAATAAAATTTGTCAGCAAGGAAGGCCTACCGCTGCATAGAAGCAAGGATTTTAATGAACAGCTAAGGTGGTTAAACGAAGCCATATTATATTTAGCCAGAGGGTTTTTGTTCTATACAAAACCTAAGTTCAAATGGGGGGAACCTTTTGACCCTGATATATTTGCTGATAGAACTAATGATGAAAAACGGGAAAATATACTTGAAAATTTCAAACAAAGTAACGGGTTTGTTATCGAGGCTCCTTTAAGAGTTTTTGACGGAGCAACGTCCAGTTTAGACTTTCCTGAAATTAGAGATATTTTACCGGATAGATTTAAAAAGTCTTTGCAGGGTTTGCCGGTTGTTACCACTATCAGCAGTAATATTTCCATTAAGATGACTTTCAAACCGATCAAAGATAAAAACATTATTAAGTATCAGTTCAAATATGGCGATGAGATAATTGAAAGCCGGGATATTGATAAAGAAATAGAACTTATTCAGGGGAAGACGCCGAAGGGTTACCGGGATGCTCCTGATTATATTTTTAAAAATGTTTTTAAAATACCGGGCGGCGTGGAAATAACTTATGAATATATTTTTCCCGGAGTAGAGATAGCAGAAATTATCAAGCCGGCGGAATTTAGGAAGATGATGGAATATTTGGAATCCGTGGGAGTTTCTAATCTTATACTCTTTACAGCGGGAAGTATATTGTCGGGAGCAGATTTAAGATTTGCGGATATCTGTGATTCGGCGACAAAAATACAAAAAGATGAATTTAATACCCCTACCGGCGGTCAGGGAACTTATCCCACCATGCTTGGAGGAGTTGCTACTAATCTATCCATGTTAGTTAACTGGGACAACAAAAAAAGGCCGGCTGTTTTCTTGAAACCTTTAATTGCGGAAAGATTGTTTGAAAATATAGGAAAACATATGCTGTTGATTTTTCCTAAAATTTCTCCCCAGGATATGGGAAAAGATTATTCGGTAACCAATTTTATCTGGTTGGATCTGGTGGAAGATAAAGAAAGTCAAAATAAATATGCAAAAATGGCTGACCTGGGTATTGCCTACACCCAGGCTTTGAAAAAGGGCGATTTTAAAGCGGTGACCGAAACGGTAAAAGAGTATGTGGAAATAAGAGATTGGTTATGCCAAAGATGGATGAATTTGATGTTGGATGCTATGGAAGACAAGGATGGCGCCCCTGAATACGCCTATAAATATCTTGAGAAGTTTAGCAATGACCCTGATTATCAAACAGTCAAAGATTTGTGGAATAGCGGAGCAGATTTGAGAAATATCAACCTTTACACTTACGGCATTAAAGAAATAATTGAAGAGGCTTGGCAGGAAGGAATCGCCATAATGCCAATTGGCCCCGGAGGAATGAATTCCCCTTATGTTGCTGTTTCCTCAAAAGCAGAAAAAGAAGACAGTTTAAAACATCTAAAGGAGTTTTTTGCGAAAAAAGGATTAAGTGATTTAAGCAATAATCCGAAGAGTTCACCTAAAGGTTACTTGCTACAGATTGATGTGACGGAAAAACATTTTGAAATTTCCGGACTACAAGGCGAGCTAAAACCGCCGTTGGCACCCTATACTGTTTTTTACCATCCCAATCAGGAAGTTACAAAAGATATTAATTCTAAAAAACCTGTAACCAATCTTCCCATATCGTTAATATCTCAGATAAAACTATTAAAAAGTCCATCTGGGGAAAAAATATTCATGGCGCGTGATGGAAAAGCTCTTCCTAAATCGCCGGTTATGGTAAAGTCAGAGAAGGTTATGGTCGTAAAATTCCCCAGTTTGACAGACAATGGCAACGAAACAGGAGAAACGAATGCCGTTAAAACAGGTGGCGCTAATGAAAAAAATTTTTTTCTCCAGGGAATTTTAAACTTGACCAAAAATTATAAAACTTTCCAGCGGTTATTTTTAATTATTAATGGGGTAAAAGAAAAACTTGTGAAGTCTACAGGATTAGAGCGCCATTTGGAACGATTAAGAAAAAAAGATAAAGATTTAAATTTTGCCCGCTCATTATGATATGGGGGATGTTGTTAACTGATTAACTAATGACAGTTTTACTCAATGTTTTTTTAATTAAAAATATTAATTGAAGAGAGTTACAGATGAAACGAATGAAAAAAATAATTTCTTTGGGATTAGCAGTAGCTTTTATTTTGAACATATTTGGTCCGGGTTGTTTGTTGGCGGTTAATCCTGGAGCCAATAAGCAGTTTACCCTGCGGGCGCCGGTCGAAACTGATCAATTGGAAGAAGCTATTAATAGTAAAACAGAAGTAAAACCGGGCGAAGTTATACCTCCCATCGATGAAGGGAAAGTAGAGCCGGTAAAAAGTAATGTTCAAAAGAAAAAATATTCAATTTCCGATCTCTCCAAAAAACTGAATTTGTTTTTTCAATCTACCTACAGCAAGCTGTACAAATTTATTTTTATTTCCAAAGAATATCAGATAATGTCGGCGGAGTTTAAGAAAGCGGTCCTGGCAGCCGATGACAAATTGGCGGAAAATATTTTTACCGAAATTAGACAAAAAGCGCGGGAGCAGTTAGGCGAAAACAAAATCGATGAAAATGAAGCCGATGAAGCGATTCTATTGATCAAAGGAAAGCTGATTGTTCAGTTGATGAAGGAAGCAAAAAACAAGGAAAAAATAAAAGAAAGGTTAGTCGGCCTTTTTTTAAATCAAGCTAAACAATATTTTAATTTGGTTAACGGTTATGGCGGCATTAAAATTGACGATTTAGGCGAGATCGCTAAAATAGAAGACGGGGATCTGGATAAAAAAGAAGATGAGCACGAAGATGTCTGGTTTGCCAGTATGCAGGCGATCGATGCTTTGCGCATAGTGGGGGCAAAAGAAGCTGTCGATGTTTTGGAAAAAATCAGCGGCCGGGGGTTGGAGGCGCATCGTTTAACCGTTGGCCAAAATGCTAAATTGGAAGAATTAGACCTGGTAAGGCGTAAACAAGATAGAGATAAGGAAAGACAGTTGGAAATCGAGCTGGGTATTAATACTGAAGCGATGCGTCGTTGGACGGAAATGGAAATAATGCTGTTAAAAGCCTTGACTCATTTGGCTCTCGCCCATGAAAAAACTGATCCGAAAAAATTTGAGCAGGTGAATAATTGGTTGATTGGAATTTTGCTGGATTATCAATCAACGGGCGAAGGGTTTTATTGGTTAAGACAAAATGCCGCTTTCCGGTTGAAAGATTTCTATTCAAAACAGACTTTAAAAGCCTTGCAGCAGATTTGCGACCCGGAAACAAAGGAAGGTCAGATCCCTAATCCCGATACTATCTATATCTCTCTGAATCTGGAAGCGGCCAACAAAGAAGCCATCAGTCTGCATCTGCCGGCGGGTTACAGTCTTGTTCATCTGCGCAGACATAAAACATTTCTGGAGATAAAAGAAAATGTGAACGAATTTGTTGTTCGTGACGATTTTGAGGAAAAAGAAAACCGGTTTGCCCGCTTAATTGGGATTGGAGATGTTTTAATCAGTCCGGAGATAGACGGAAAAGTTAGAGTTGCGCTGCTCAACCGGCTGGCGAATATTGAAGATGAGGAGTTCGCTTTGGCGGCCAATATTCTTTTAGACACCTTGCAGGAAATGGTGGAAAAGAAACCGGGCGAAATATTCGAAAATAATGGGAGAAAAAATATTTTAAAGGAAGAAGGCCTGCCGGAAGCGGCTTTTCAGGCTTTCCTGAGAATTGCCTGTTCTTTAAAATCGGTTAAATGTAAAATATCGAAAAACCGGTTTCGACCCGACGACTTTGATATCAAGGAAATAAAAGATACCTTGAAAAACAGAGAGGCGATAGAAAATGTCCAAAAGAGAAAAGTCAGCAGGATTATCTATGAGATGCTGCGGTTAAAAAATGATGCGGACATCGATAAACTGGAAAAGAAGGATATTTGTAAAGCTTTTAACGATATTTTTAAAATGAATATTATCTACAGTAAAGTGAAGAAGAAAGAGTTGACCGTAAGTGAAAACGAAGAGGAAACATTAGAAAAGTTTTATAATTCTTTTTTTGGCAGTGAGGTTAAAGATGATAAAATTAAGGAAATAACCAAGAAAAATTTAGAGGCGATTTTTCCCGCCGAAACTCGTTACAGTAATACGGAAATAGTTTTGAACCGGAATGAAAAATTGAAGACTAAATTTGAAGCGGAGTTGAACCGGCTTGCCGGTCAAAAATTTGTTTTTAACCGTGAAGGGAGGGAGCAGTTTGCCGGGACGGTAAAAAATGTTCATATCATTTTGGGCAATCTCCATCGGTTCGGTGAATTGCAGGATTTTAAGGATGGTGAAAATTATTTAAAATTGGACCGGGAGATCATTGTGGAGTCGGGCGGCGGAGCTTCGGCGGCGATCTCCGGGGTGTTGGAAAGAATTACCCTTTCCCGCTGGTTAGATGTAATTAGCGGTACTGACAGCGGTGGCGGCAGTCTTCTGACCAGGGGATCCAATGTAAGAAAATCAGGCATACTTACCTGCGCGCAGGGAGATGTTGTCCGCAACGATGCGGAAACGGCCAAAATGGAAAGAGTCAAGGCGGCGCTGATTACCAAACAGCTTTTGGATTACCGGTTTGGACCGCGGGGAGAATCGAAGGAAACATTCGCCGAGTTGCTGGAAAAATATCGCAAGGATCTTTTTGATAAGGCCAGGGACTCCAATGAACTGGATAGATTTGAAGATGTTTTTCAACAAGCTTTAGGAATTGCTGAATTTACCGACGAAATGGGCATGAACTGGACGATGAACAGTGTAAAGAATTTACTGTTCGAAGGTGTTCAGTATTATACCGGCGGATATGATCAAGAATTGATGAACCCGGATGCTATTTATGCCGGTTTGATTGAATTCCGCGATTTTTGCGGGGCGGAAGGGTTCGCTGTTTTTGATCAGCCTTTCGGAAACATAATGCATGTTCATTACCGGGATGGCCGGGAAAAGATTGATCAGCCGTTGGCTTCCCACACCCCGAATGTGCCGGCTTTAGGAAGAAAACGCAAAGTTTATGAGATGTATGATATTGACAACTATTTCCCGGAAATTGCCATTCATAGCCGGGTGGCTTCAGCGGTAAAGAATGCAAAACTAATTATTTCCGGATTATGCAGTTGGGGAACAAGTTTGGGAATTTTGCTTAAAAATAAAGGGTTGGTGAAGGCGATGATGGTCAATAAACAAGCAGACAAGGTTCTTTTTACCGATCCGGTTTTAGATGATGAAAATACCCTGTCTTTTCTGGATTCGACGGAAAACCTGTTGAACCGGGTGATGGGGGCGCCGATACAGAAGGTTTGGAATAAAGTGTTGATTAACAGTAATGAAGGCATAGGCAGGAAATGGATACTTCCGGCCCGCAAAGAAATGGGAAAGTTTTTGGATGCTTTTTTGGGCGCTTTCGGCGGATACCGGGGTCCGAACACCGCTTCCCCTCAAGATATAAAACGGCTGAAAAAACTCGGTTTGAAGGTTTACAACCGCGATCAGATGGTGGAAGTGGAATTACAGCCAAAAAGGAATGATCCGGACAGTTATATCGCCAGTATTTTGGCGATACCGGAATCTTTGGCCAAGGCTTTATGGCAATTGATGAGCGACTCGATTAAAAAACAACTGAAGACGCAGGATGTTTTCCAGTTGATTGTCCGGCATGAAGAAATTGAAAAATTGCTCAAAGAAGCCGGATTATCCTGGTTAAGTTTCGGGATGGAGACCCCGCATGAGCTGATCTGCCGGCCGCAGTTGGCCAAAGAACTTAAACTTTGGCTTGACGAAGGTAAAAAACCGGAATGGGTTATGGATAAAAAAATTGTGGAAACCTGGTTCCAATATACCGTCAGGAAAGCCGCAGTCAATCTGCAGCGGGAAGTTGTTGATCCCCGGTCAATCAAGGTTGATAATTTTATCGATCTTGGGCGTCTCGGTTCTAAAGAGGTAAAAGTGAAGTTTTTGTCCGGAGCGCAAACAAATAAGTTTTTTGCTCCTGAAGATACTAATCGGATTTTAAATCAAACCAAAGAAGAGAATTTAAAGAAAGAAGAAATCCACCGGTTGGGGATTATTCTTGATCCCTCGCAAACGGAGGACGGTTCGATTCAAATTTTGTTCCCTAACGAACTTCTGGAAATGGGTGATACCCCGGCGGAGAGGATAAAGAGAATAGAAACTGTACTGCGCTTCCAATTGGAAAAAGCGGAGAAATTGTTAGAGAAAGGTTTTCAAAATGAAGATATTGTTCATCAGGAATTGTTAAGAGCGATAAACGATAGATCAAAGTTAGGGAAAGACAAAGAATACATCAAGATTCTGGGTGAGCTTTCCATTGCCCTGCCCTACCTGGCCTGGTTGAGACGGACGATTACTGCCGGGAATAAGCCTGTAGTCGCTTTCGATATGGACGGCACTTTTACCGCCGCGGGCACTAAACTTACCCCTTGGATGGCTTATTGCGCCTTGCGGTTTTTCCGCGATTCCAGTATCGTAAAAGAAGTTTTAACGGCACAGGCTTTCGAAGGCCCGATGAAACAAATTTATGAAGAGGTCTGCCAAATTGAACGGCGTTTGGAACTGGCTGAGGTTCGCACAGGGGTGAAAAGGCCGTCATCCCTAAGTGGTTTGGATAAAGTATTTAATAGTGTCGTAGTCGGCGGTTCTTCGGGCAACGCTGTTTTTGTTTATGATCATAATGAGGAAGGATATGTAAAGATATGGCAGAATTCCATCCCGGAGATTGATCTTAAACTAATCGAGTTGGCCGGCCGGATAACGATGCCCAAGATAAGTTACGGGGTCACCGGACACCAGATCGAACGGCGGGAACCGGCTGTAAAGCTGGTGGCGCCGGATGAAAAAAATATTTTGAAGAGGTTTATCCGGGAAAGTTTTGCGGCGGTAGCCATAATTCCTTCCGGACGGTATGATTTAATCCGCAGTTTTGACCGGGATAAAATAGTCCGGACGAAGCAAGGGATGTTGATCAGCGTTTTACTGAAAGATCCTCAAGATATGCTGGAAAAAATAAAACCTTTGATTGAAGGTGGAAAGAATGAGTGGACAATTGATTTTGAGCGGAACGGTAAAAATTACCAAGTCCAGATATTAGCAGAACAACAACAGTTTATCCGGGAGATGTATAACGAAATCGCAGAGGTGAGGAAAAAACAACATCTTACCGTATTAAAACCGGTGAATGTTTCGGTTCAGCCGGGCGGGCAAACCACCATCGATGTTTCCCCGACTCCCAAGTCGGTAGGTATTTTTAACGGGTTACAACTAATTGCGAAAAAACTGGGAGTTAATTTGGAACAGTTTCGGATTGGTTTTTTAGGAGATGAGGTGGCGGAGTTTAGAAAATCCGAAGGTAAGGATATATATTTCGACGCGGAAGGTAATGATTTATCTGTAGCGAAAGATTCTCATCCTCAACTTGATTATATTGCTCATGTGGGAGAGAAAGGAAAAACAGAGTCTAACACCACAGTTACCTATGAAGAAGAGGGTACTATCCCTGATGTCAACGATTTAATCCTGGCCAACGCTTCGTTGTCACTGAAGAGAGGGGAAAAACGCAAAGAAGTTCTTCAGCGGAAAGAAGCAATTATCAATGATCTGAAGAAAAGAGGATTGTCCATTGAATTTTTTGGAGCGAAAGAACTGGAAGAGATCAATGAGCGGCAGGCGGAAGAAATCCTGGCGATGCTGAAAATAACCGTTCAGGAAGCAATTTGCGACCAGATCAAACTTGTTCAGCAATTTGTTAAAAAAGATTCTTTAACGGAAAATGAGGTTCAGGAAATAACCAATTTATGGGAGATGACAGAAGTTAAAGGTAATCCGGAAAAACAGGCCTTGCTCTATTACCTGTTGAATAAAGATCTACGTCCCCAGGCAGAGGGAGAGGAAATATTATTTGCGGGAATTAAAAAAGAAGACGTGCATATTCTGGTGAAAGAAGGGCGGGTTGTTCTCTATGTCCGTGACCGAATTATTGACGGCGTTCGAGAGATTAGCAAAGGGAAAATTTTTGCCGATCTGAACAATAATTTTGTCCTTTCCGGGGAAAAGTTTAAACCGGAGCTGCTTAAAATTTTGCAGAAATTGATCTTATCCGGTGTTTTTATCCCGGAGTTGTTAAGTGATAACAACTGGGAAAATGCCCAGTCTAAATTTGAAGATTTGCCTGAAGGGATGGAAGGTCACCTTAAATTGTGGGAAGCGGTCAAGGTAGTTGTTGATGGCGGCGCGGTACGTTATAATGCCGCCGGTAAAAAAGACGACCAATATGATACCGGCACAAAAATAACCGGTGAGGAATTTGATGAGATTGAGAAGGAAGTTTTTCAAGCTTTTATTGATTTCTGGCAGCCATTTTGGTTCAATCTTACCCGGTATCTGGATGAAAATCGCCGGAGCCTGCCGGATGTGGAGAGAAAGAAAAATATTGATGGTCTAATCAAGGTGCTGAATGATTTGGGAATCAGTAAAGATATTTTGGAAGATTTGGTTAAATTATTAAGCCGAAAAGATGATTTTGCGGACAAGAATATCAAGGGGTTGGTTAACTATTTATTGAAAATAAGTAATTTGTCGGATAATAAGGAAAGAGTTGAATCAATACGGTCAATGGAAAAAATTCTGGATATTGTGAATATAGATGAAGAAAAACGGTTCCGGTTTTATCAGCTTTGGGCTGTGGTCGAGATTATTCGTGTACTACAATCTGAACACAAAAGAGACAAAATTGAAAAGGCGTCTATTTTGAAAGCCATCTTGGAACCGTCAGTACTAAGAATGGAGCGCAGAGAAGAGATGCAAGGCGCTTTGAAACCGATCCGGCCAAAACTTATCCGCGATCTTTGCACAGATTATTTTGTGTCAAAATTAGAAAGATTGCAAGAACGGGGAGAATTAAAAAGGTTTAAGATTTATGAAGGTGGTATGACGACAGCTAATATAAAAGATAATAATTTGTCCAAGGTAACCCCGATCGAATGGTCGTTTAATCAGGAGAAAATCCAGCCTGATTATATGTTATATCTCTGGTCGAACGGAAAACCGGAAATTGGAGCCGCTGATGTCGCTGTCGGCCAGTTCTTGTCGAAAAAAGAGTTTGAAAATCTATTGGTCATAGCCACTTCCGAAAAGAAACCTGATTTTAGTATCCACCGCGGTCTGTTATGGTCCAGAAATTTGGGCGTTTTGGGCAATAAATACGGTCCTGAAGCTAACATTGCCGTACTTGAACAGCTAAAGACTATTTACGAAGAATCAATGGATCGGCTATTAAGCGACAGAAAATATCAGCCCAAACCGGCCATTGAGGTGTTCAGGGAAAAAATATCCACCGGGCGGAACAACAAAAATTCTAACCGCAAAATACCGAAGCCGGGAATATTTAATTTCCCTCGGCCGGCGGTAAGCAAATATTTGTAATTGGAGATAATATAGATGAAAAAAGTAAAAATAATGATCTCGCTGGTTGTTGCAATTGGTCTGGTTTTTAACCTCTTTGCGCCAAATTACCTTTTCGCCCTGCGAGTCCCTGGCGGCACCCAGATTGTTGACGCGCATATGAAGAGCGGAGAAAGTGCTGTTAGTCCGAAAGAAATTTATAATAAAATTAATGCTATTCAAAAATTTGCGGACAATGAAGATTTGTTAAGCGAGGAACAGGCGAAACTGATCGTTGACTTGTTTAGACAGTTAAAGGTTATGGATGGTTCGGGAAAACAAGCCCTGCTTTATTACCTTCTTTGTCAAAGTTATCGACCTGTGTTAAAAGGAGAAAAAATAATTTTCGAAGGGATTGATAGCGAGGATGTGTCAATTGTTGATGGTCAACTGGAGGCCAGAGAGCGAATTGTCGAAGGTATAGCGAAGATTGTCCGATTCAAAATTTTTGCCGACCTGGACGAAAATCTGGCCCCGCGCAAAAAAGATTTTCCGGAGTCAATCCTGAAGATTTTGGAAAAAATGGCGATGTATGGGGTGGCTCCGGCGATCGTCAGTGATAACGAATGGTCGAATGTGGAATCAAGGATGAAAAAATTACCCCCGAGCATCCGCGAGCTTTGGCGGGAAATCTATGCCGACGGTGCTGCTAATCAATACGATGCTAATGGTAAATTAAGAGAAGAATATGCAGAAGAAATCGGCGCAGCGATGTCGGAAGATGAATTTGAAAGAATCAAGGCGGAGATGTTTGGCGGTTTTATTGAGATTTGGCAAACATTTGCTTTAAAACTTACCGAGTATTTAAAGGAACGATCCAAGGAAGATCGGGGACTGAAAAACTTGCCCGCGTTAGAAGATGTTGATGGTGTAATTAAGATAATTAATGAAGTGGGAATCCGAGAAGCTAAACTGAAAACGGTGGCCGAATTATTAGCCACAAAATTAAATAAAGATAAACTAGACGAAAAAGGAGTTGTTGAATATTTAATCGGTATTGCCGATCGGATCGGCGATGAGCGGGCGCGAGCAATAGATAGTATTCAGAAATTATTAGAGGGGAAAGAAGCGAAAGAAGAAGTGCATTTTACTTTTTATCAAGTTTTCGATGTAATTGAGACGATACGGGTGTTGAAGTCGGAAGAAAAATTGAGCGAAAATGACAAAGAAGAGTATAATAGGCTGGAGGCTAAAAAAGATTTGGTAAAAGCTGAAAAAACTAAATTTCAATCACTCAAGGCCGTTATAGCGAAAAAAAGTTTGGATGCCGTTGAAAAACAAGCGATTAAAGATTCTATTCTGGCCGAAAAACCGGAAATACTGGAGTGTAAATTACGGACAGGTGTTCAAATTGCGGTTAAACCGATTAGAACAATCTGTGTGCGGAATGCCTTAACTAATTACTTCGCAAAAAAACTGGATAAATTGCAAAGGCAAGGCGGGAAAGATGGAGAAATGTTTCAAAAATTTAGGCTTTATCAAGGTGGACAAACCACGATAAATATAAAGCATAAGGGAATTTCCAAGGCCACGCCTCTGAAAAGAGCGATTGAAGAAGGTCTTCTGATTATTTATAGCGGCGATGAAGTAAGATTCAGCTGTTCTTTAACCGAGGCGAGGGAAGGGACCGACACTTCTGTGGCGCTATTGTTAGCAGAAGAAGATAATGAAGATAAACTAATGGTCTTTGCTACCAGCCGGAGAAAACCGGCGGACGATCTTAGCCGGAAAGGTTTCTATTGGACCAAAGAATTTTCGCTGACTAAAGATGCTAAATCAGGTCCTGAAGCCAACGCGCTCCTTTATCAAAATATTTTAGGGATTATGGAAGAGGAGTTGGGTAAACTTTTAACCGACAAAAATCATCAAGCCGGCTCCGCTCTGGAAATATTCCGCAAAGAGGTTAACTTATCGCTTTCCCAGTCAAATTCAAAATATTCCCCAGAGAATAATTCCAGTTTTTTTCTCTCGATTGGTATGGGTATTGCTCAATCTGTATCTTTCGGAATTGGTTTGCTTATGGGGTGGGTGATTGTTAAGTATGTCAATAGTAAAAAAAATAGAGTTGAGCCGGGTGGTCCAATCACGCCGGATATCGCCGGAATAAATCGCCTGTCTTCTTCAGAATATAGTCCTCTTTTAAAATCATTGTAAAATTTATTCGCCTTTTTAGGAAATTTTTGATAGAATACACCTACGATCGATGTGGGGCATGGGGCAACATAATAAACATGTAGAGGACTTTCAATTGTGGTTGTAAGGTGTAACTGTGATATTCAAATATAAAACTTACGAATGGGATGATAATAATATTAGCCACATTTTAAAACATGCTGTTAGTCCCAACGAAGTTGAGGAAGCTTGCTTTAATACGCCGTTTACCCTTCGTAGTAAAGATGGGCGATATTTGGTTTATGGCAGAAGCGATGCTGGAAGGTATTTGTTTGTCGTGTTAGTAGATAAAGGTCACGGTGTAATCAGACTAATAACGGCTCGGGATATGGAAGATAAAGATAGAAAGTTGTATCATCGTAAGAAGTAAAGGAGGTAACTAAAATGAGCAAAATACCTAAATTTAAAAATGAGCAGGAAGAGGCAAAGTTTTGGGATACTCATGCTGGCGCCGATTTTCTGAGCGATTTTGAAGAAGTTAAAGCGGAATTTCCCAAACCTCACAAAAGACCGGTGCCGATTTTATTGGAAGAAAGCAGGATTGAGTTGTTAAAAAAGTTAGCCAGTTTAAAAGGAATTGGTTATGGAACACTTACTAAGATGTGGATCGTAGAACGGCTTAATTATGAATTACACCACTTAAAGATCAAAAAGGCTTAATTTTTCTACTTAAAGAAGGAATAAAATGAAAAAACTAAAATTGGCTTTACCGAAGGGAAGTTTGCAGGAAGCGACGGTGGAGATTTTTCGCAAGGCGGGAATCCGGATTTATCCCGGGGAACGCTCTTATTTTCCGGTTTGCGACGATGAAGAGTTGGAGATAATGTTGATCCGGGCGCAAGAAATCGCCAAGTATATTGAAGACGGTGTTTTCGATGCCGGTCTGACCGGTCATGATTGGATCTGTGAAACCGGGGCGAAGGTAACCGATATTTGCGAGTTAATTTATGCCAAAAGCGGTTTCCGGCCGGTGCGCTGGGTGCAGGCCGTGCCCAAGGGTTCTCCGATCCGTTCGGCTAAACAATTGCAGGGAAAACGGTTGGCCACGGAGTTGGTCAATGTAGTAAAAAAATATTTGGCGAAAAACAAAGTTAAGGCCGAAGTGTTGTTTTCCTGGGGAGCTACTGAAGCCAAAGCCCCAATTCTGGTAGATGCGATTGTGGAATTAACGGAAACCGGATCCAGTTTGCGGGCGAACAATCTGGAGATTATTGATGAGGTGCTTTCTTCCTCCACCCGCTTTATTGCCAATCGGCAGGCGATGGACGAGGCCTGGAAAAAGAAAAAAATTGAAAGTTTGGCCATCCTCCTGAAAGGAGCGTTGGCCGCCGAAGGGATGGTAGGATTAAAGATGAATCTGGAAGAAAAAAATATTGCCCAAATTATGGGAATTTTACCGGCTTTGAAAAAGCCGACTATTTCCCGTTTGACTATCCCCGGCTGGATTGCTTTGGAAGTGATTATTGAAGAAAAAATTGTCAAAAAAATTATCCCGGAATTAAAACGGGCCGGCGCCGAAGGGATTATTGAGTATCCGTTGAATAAAATTATTTATTAAAGACAAGGATCAAGGGGTCTAGGGTTCGAGGGGTCAAGTGAAAATAAAAACTAGCGAAATAATTAATTATGTTAGACAAATAAAACAAAAATTTAATCCCAGTAAGATTATTCTTTTTGGTTCTTATGCTTACGGTAAACCGTCTAAGGATAGCGATGTTGATTTATTGGTAATCATGAAAACCGACCTTAAACCGATAGAGCAAGCGGTGTTGATTAGAAAAGAATTTCCTGCCCCCTTCCCTTTGGATTTAATAGTGCGAACTTCTCAAGAAGTGAAAAAAAGGATTAAGAAAGGCGATTTTTTTCTAACAGCAGTTATTAAGGAAGGCAAAATATTATGAAGTCAATAACTGAAGAGTGGCTTAAAAAGGCTGAAGAAGATTACCTTGTCGCCGTAAGGGAGTACAAAGCTGATCCCGTTGCTTGTCATGCGGTATGTTTTCACAGTCAACAATGCATAGAAAAGTATATGAAAGCGCTACTGCAGGAAAAAGGAATTTCTTTTGCTAAAATCCACGATTTGGATATTCTCTTGAAAACCTGCAAGGATATCTTGCCCTCTTTGGAAGAGCATCGTGAGGAATTGCTCTGGCTTACCGCATTTGCCGTAGAAGTGCGTTATCCTGGTCTAATTGTCGATGAGGAAGATGCTTTGAAGGCTGTTAATTATACGAAAAAAATAAGGAAAATTTTAAGGGAGGCTTTAAACCTGCGATGACTAATATTCGTGTGCGTTTTGCGCCTTCGCCGACGGGTTTTTTGCATGTGGGGGGGGCGAGGACGGCGGTTTTTAATTGGCTGTTTGCCCGCCATTGCGGGGGGAAGTTTATTTTGAGAATTGAGGATACCGACGAGGTGCGTTCTACCCCGGAGTCGGTTACGGCGATTTTGCAAGGGATGTCCTGGCTGGGGTTGAATTGGGACGAAGGGCCGGTGGCGATTCAGGATTTTGAAGTTAAGTTGGAAAATAAGGGCGGTTTCGGTCCCTATTTCCAGATGGAGCGGTTGGCGATTTATCAAAAGTATGCCCGGCAGTTGTTGGCCGAAAATAAAGCTTATCATTGTTATTGTTCGCCGGAGGAACTGGCTTTGGCCCGGGCGGAGGCGATGAAAGAAAAACGGCCGCCTAAATATCAGGGACGGTGCCGCAATCTAACCGCTGTTCAGCAGGAAGCTCTGGCCGTGGAAGGGCGTAAACCGGTCATCCGCTTTAAAACCGCTCTTACCGGGACAACCAAGGTTAATGATTTAATCCGCGGCGAGGTCGGTTTTGATAATCGTCTTTTAGACGATTTTGTTATCCTTAAATCCAGCGGGATACCGGTATATAATTTCGCGGTAACGGTAGATGACCATTTAATGGAAATCAGCCATGTTCTGCGCGGTGACGATCATCTTTCTAACACCCCGCGCCAGATTTTGCTTTATCAGGCTTTTGACTGGGGATTGCCGCAGTTCGCCCATTTCCCGATGATCCTTGGACCGGACGGCAGCCGGCTGTCTAAGCGGCATGGGGCGACTTCGGTTGGTGAATATGAGGAGCTTGGTTATTTGCCGGAAGCGCTGGTCAACTATCTGGCTTTGCTGGGCTGGTCAACGGAGGACAGCCGTCAGTTGTTCACTGTTGAGGAATTAATCGCCAAATTTTCTTTAGAGCAATGTTCAAAATCGGCGGCAATTTTTGATCCGAAAAAATTACATTGGATGAACGGGGAATATGTTCGGAAGATGCCGTTGGGAAAGCTGGTTAATTCAGCGGAACACTGGCTAAAAAAAACCGATTGGTTTGCCGGATTAAATCGACCGGAAGCTGATGAATCAATAAAGAAGGCGGTGGCCTTAGAACACGAAAAAGTAAAATTATTGAGCGATGTTCCCGCGCTGATTGACTTCTTTTTTAAAGAAAACATGGAGTATGACCAGAAAGCCTTAGATAAAGTTTTCGGCAAAAATCAAAATGCTCTGAAGATTTTACGGGAGATTTCTGGCTGGCTGCAGGTCGAAGAAAATTTTACCGCGGTAAATTTGGAAAGTCTGGTCCGCCGCTTTGCCGAAGAAAAAAACATTAAAACCGGCGAAATTTTTCATCCGCTCAGGGTAGCGGTTTCCGGCCGGACTACCGGTCCCAGTTTATTCACCATGTTGGAGCTGTTAGGCAAAGAAAAAATTGCTCAGAGGATAGAACAAACCTTAACCAGATTAGTTGCTTAGGAGGAGAGAATAATTATGGGCAAATCCTGGCAGAATGTTTTATTTGTTGTGGCCGTGATCGTGGTGGGCGCTTGCCCTTAATTCTTGCTTCCCGTTCGCCGCGCCGCAAAAAAATCCTTGAAGAGTTAGGTATCCCCTTCCGAATAATTCCCAGCGCTGTTTCGGAAAAAATTGTTTCCAAAGGCAAACTTTCACCGGCCAAATTAGTTAAAATTTTAGCCTTGCGTAAAGCCCAGAATGTAGCCAGCCGCTTGAAGGAAGGGCTGGTTTTAGGCGCCGATACGGTGGTGGTACTGCGGGGAAAAATTATTGGCAAACCGGAAGATGAAGCCGATGCCCGGAAAATTCTTGGACAACTAAGCGGTTCCCTGCATTGGGTTTATACCGGATTGGCCTTAATCAAAAAACCAGGCGAAAAAAAGATTGTTGGCTTTGAAAAAACCCGGGTCTTAATGCGGAAATTTTCCGGACAGGAAATTAAAAAGCTGGCCGGTAAACATTTGGATAAAGCCGGCGCTTACGCCATTCAGGAAAGCGAAGATCAATTCGTAGAAAAAATCGAAGGCGATTACAATAATGTGGTCGGCCTGCCCGTAAAAAAACTCCAGCAAATGCTGAGGAAAATTGGGGAGTAGGAAAGCTGTTGAAGTGTTCCCCTGTAAGTTGTAGGGAACGGTCGCGACCGTTCCTTTGTGCGTTCCCCCTTTTGAAAGGGGGACTGAGGGGGATTTTAAAATACTATCCAAATCTCCCCTACCCCTCTTTATAAAAGAGGGAAAAAGCTCCTGCACCTTCTTTATTTCGGTACCGGGCTGCTTGCCGGTGGTGTGTTTTGGTTTGTGTTCCTCGCCATCCGTTTTTCGATATCTTCCAGGAAGACCTTGATTTGAATCCGCCCGCTTAAATCTTTTAGCCAGTCGTTGAAAATGGCCATCATCTTATCGGAAGAAAGTTTTTCCTCTAAATCTTTCCGGTCTTTCTCGGTCAGTTGCGGCTGCGGCGGCTGAGCTAAGCTCAGAAGTTCCCTCTCCTTTGCGGTTATTTTGCCCGTGCCGGCAATGAATCTTCTTAATTTACTGGTAGCGATCCCTTTCCGGAGGTTGTCTTCAAATTCTTGCGGGGTAGAACGGAGGCCGTAATTCAAAACGGAATAATAAGCCCCTGTATCAAACTTACCATCTTTTTGGAAGGCCGGATAGGATTGGATATTCATCAGCAATTCATTGTCGGTTACTTTGATCCCCATCCGTTCGGCTTCCTGATACAAAGCCTCTTCATTGATCATTTCCTGCAGAACCTCGCGTTTAATCGTATTTTTTGTTTCGGCGCTTACTTCCCCGCTGTCTTTATTTTTGTCTTTATACTCGGCGATTTTTTGCGCTAAAAGCTTTTCGTAAGCAGAATAAGTAATTTCCTGCTTATTTACCTTGGCGACAATATTCGCTTTTTTGTTAAAATAGTAACCGCCAAACCCGGCAAATGTGCCGACCGCAAAACCAGCGATGGTGATCAAAAAAATCGTTTTCCTGTTTCTACTTAAAAAATCCAGCATAATTTTCTCCTCATCTAAATCTCCCCTACCCCTCTTTATAAAGAGGGAAAAAAACGTCACAGATAGGTAAAGTTCCGGGCGCAACTCGGACTAACTTGAATTTGATTATACTTTTAAACCGTGATTAATGTCAAGCTGAGGGCGAAAAATATTTGGGAATGGAGAATTGAGTTTACTAGATTGCCTTTTTTAGATATAATAACGGCGATTGTCAAATATTGAGATTTAAGTAGTTTAAAGGAGGTGACAGAGAACAATGTTAAATTGGACGATTGCGGCGGTGGTGTTTTTTATTATTGAAATGGTTACTCCTTCGGTGTTTTTCTTTGCTTGCCTGGGTTTAGGAGCGTTAGTGGCCGGATTGGTTGCGACGATCACGACGATTTGGTGGATGCCTTGGATGGTGTTTGCCGGCGCTTCGATAGCTTTTGTAATTGTTACACGTCCCCTGGTTCATCGGTTTATGAAGAAAAATTACCGGCCATCCAACGCTGATGTTTTAATTGGAAAAAAAGCGATAGTTTTGGAGGAGATAAATCCGGCCAGGAGTACCGGTTTGGTTAAAATCAACGGCGAAACATGGAAAGCCGAAGCCAGAGAGGTTATTCCAGTGAACAGTTGGGTAAAAGTTATGAAGGTGGATGGAGCACATTTAGAGGTAGAGAAGGAAGCAGTAAATTAGTTTAGAGCCTAAAAAAGGAGGTATTGCTTATGTTTGGTATGGGTGGTTTTTTTACTTTTCTGGTGGTTGTTTTTGCCTTTATTTATGTTTCCCGGGCGTTACGCATTGTCCGTCAGCATGAGAAAGGTCTGGTGGAAAATTTGGGGGAGTATAACCGGACTGTTCCGCCGGGGCTGGTCATGCTTTTCCCACCGCTCCAGGTGTTGCGTAAAGTGGATATGCGCGAGCAGGTGATTGATGTTCCCCCGCAGGATGTAATCACCAAAGATAATGTTCTGGTGACGGTTGATGCGGTGATTTATTTTATGGTTACCGATCCGTTTAAAGTAGTCTATAATGTGGCCAACTTTGAACTGGCGGCGACAAAATTAGCCCAAACCAATTTGCGGAATGTTATCGGCGATTTGGCTCTGGATGAAACGCTGACTTCACGGGAAAGAATAAATACCCAACTCAGGTTAGTGCTGGATGAAGCCACTGATCGATGGGGAGTAAAGGTCAGCCGGATAGAAATCCAAAAAATTGATCCGCCGGTGGATATCACTAATGCGATGAGCAAGCAGATGAAAGCGGAACGAGAAAAACGGGCGGCAATTTTAGAGGCCGAAGGCGTCAAACAGGCCAGAATCCTGGAAGCGGAAGGCGAAAAACAAAAAAGGATTTTAGAGGCTGAAGGTAAGGCTGAGGCGATCAAGCGGGTAGCCGAAGCAGAAAAATATCAGGTGGAAGTGGTTTTCGAGGCCATCCATAACGGCCGGCCGACTCCCGACTTGTTAGCCGTAAAATATTTAGAAACCTTAGGCCATGTCGCGGACGGACAAGCGACAAAAATATTTTTACCGCTGGAAACCAGCGGCGTGTTAGCTTCTTTAGGTTGTATCGCGGAGTTGTTCAAAGGAAAAACTGCCGCGCCAACCCCGGAAGCAAAGAAGTAAGGATGTGAAAGGGCTCTATATCCATATCCCTTTCTGCCGGAGCAAATGTTTCTATTGCAGTTTTAGTTCCTGGGCGGGGCAAGAGCGGTTAATTGATAATTACTTAAAAGCTCTTTTTCTGGAGATGGAAAAATACCGGGGAGAGTGGATTTATTCCGTCTTTATTGGGGGAGGAACGCCCACTTTTCTTTCGTCGTCTCAGCTGCGGTCGATGCTGGAGAAAATTTTCTCGGTTTTTGTTCTGGAAGATGAGTCGGAAATCAGTATCGAAGCTAACCCTGGAACAGTAGATCAAGAAAAACTGTCACTGCTGAAAAATTTGGGGATAAACCGGCTTAGTTTCGGGGCGCAAAGTACCGATAATAATCTGTTGCGCTATCTCGGGCGGACGCATACTTATGAAGATTTCATCGAGAATTATTTTCTGGCCCGAAAGACCGGTTTTGCCAACATTAATTTTGATTTAATTTATGGGATCTCCGGTCAAAGTGTAAGCTGTTGGCAGGATACCTTGGATCAGGTGATTAAATTAAGTCCGGAACATCTTTCTTTATATCCGTTGACTGTGGAAGAAGACAGTGTTTTTTTTACCCGCGGCGAAAAAACTGATGAAGATTTATCGGCGGCGATGTTTGAAGAGGCCATCGACCGGCTGGAAACCGCCGGTTACCGGCATTATGAGATTTCCAACTTCGCCCGGGAAGGGTTTAGCTGCCGGCATAATCAGCTTTACTGGCGCAACCAGGAGTATCTGGGTCTGGGAGCTTCGGCTTGCTCCTATCTTGCCGGCCGCCGCGCGAAAAATGCTCCGGAGATCGAGGATTATTGCGCCCGAATCTTTTCCGGCCGCTCCACAGTAGTGGAAGAAGACATCCTTTCCGCGGAAAAAACCAAAGGCGAGACAATAATTTTAGGGTTGCGGTTGAAAGAAGGGGTGTTTTTTTCTCCGGAAGAAGAACTGCAATATCAACCCGCCCTCACCCGCTGTTGCGAACAAAGTTTGTTAACTAAAACCGGCCAGCGCTGGCAGCTTACCCGCCGGGGAATCCTGTTGGCCAACTGTGTGTTTAGAGAATTTATATGATAAGGGGACGTTCTTAAAATCTTAAAATGTTAAATATTATTGGAAACATTTTAAGATTTTAAGAACGTCCCCTAGTGAGGTAACTAGTGAAACTTTCCATCATTGTTCCGGTGTTTAACGAGCAGGGGACGCTTACCGAAATTCTAGATCGACTTTTAAATTTATCTTTAGATTGGGAAAAAGAGATTGTTGTGGTTGACGACGGTTCTACCGACGGAAGCCGGCAGTTATTGAAAGAGTTTGCCGCTAAAAAAGCTGATCCCCGCTTAAAATTTTTTTTTCATCCGCAAAATATGGGCAAGGGTAAAGCGATCCGGACGGCTTTAGAGCAGTTGACCGGAGATGTCGTGATCATTCAGGATGCCGATCTGGAATACGATCCGGGTGAATACCAATTTCTTTTGGCGCCGTTCCAAAAAGAAGAAACAAAAGTGGTTTACGGTTCGCGTTTTTTGAAGGAGAATAAAAATATTTATCGCCGCTATCTTTGGGGGA
Organism: Elusimicrobiota bacterium; assembly: GCA_043810025.1. GTDB lineage: Bacteria > Elusimicrobiota > JBDRON01 > JBDRON01 > JBDRON01 > JBDRON01. The sequence goes on along the minus strand of JBDRON010000011.1, from coordinate 13,580 downwards.
ACAAACTCCTTACCTGGTTGACTAATTTATTATATCGGACGAAAATCACCGATAGTTATACCTGCTACAAAATTTTTCGCGCCGCGGTAATTAAAGGGCTGAATTTAGAAAGCAACGGTTTTGAAGTCGAAGCGGAGATCACCGTCAAATTAGGCAGGAAAAAAATCCCGATTCAAGAAGCGCCAATCGCTTATAATCCCCGGAAGCTGGAAGAAGGAAAAAAAATCGGCTGGCGTGACGCGGCAAAAGGCATCTACACCATTCTCAAGTATCGGTTCTAAATAACCGGGCGTAAATAAAGAGATATGAATTTCGTCACTCCGGCATGCTTTTAGCCGGAGTCCATGGACTATTTTTTGTATATTAGCTTTCTTTTCTGGATACCGGCTTTCGCCGGTATGACAACTTTGCTGATGTCTTGATCAGCGTCAAATCACCCTCCCCTGTATTCCTGTAATTTTACCTTGACAATTCCATAAATATCTGTAAAATGGAGTTATGTATTCCAGATTGCTGCAACCGCCAAAAGATAAAAGTTTCTTTTTATTCGGTCCGCGCGGGACGGGTAAAACAACCTGGGTGAAATCAACTTTTACCCGGGCGCTTTATCTGGATCTGCTGGAAGCGGAACTTTTTAATGATTTGCTGGCTAATCCTCAAAGATTGGAAAATCTTATTCCCAGAGATTTTAAGGATTGGATTATCATCGATGAAGTCCAAAGAATCCCGGAACTTTTATATGAAATTCACCGGCTAATTGAAAAATATAAATATAAATTTATTCTTACCGGTTCCAGCGCCAGAAAATTAAAGAGAGGCGGAGTTAACTTACTGGCCGGCCGGGCATTAAGATACCAGTTTCACCAACTTACAGCTATTGAACTTGGCCAGGATTTTGATTTGAATCATTCTTTGGCTTATGGACAATTACCCAGCGCTTATACGGAAGCGGATCCGAAAAGTTATTTGGAAAGTTATGTGCGGACTTATTTGCAGGAAGAAGTGCAGCAGGAGGGGTTAACCAGAAACCTTGGAGCATTTTCCCGGTTTTTGGAAGCCGCGAGCTTTTCACAGGCTTCAGTTTTGAGTGTATCCGAAGTAGCGCGCGAGTGTGCTGTAGAGCGGAAAGTAGTGGAAAATTATTTTACGATCTTAGAAGATTTGCTGATTGCTTATCGGATACCGGTTTTTACCAAACGGGCCAAAAGACGGATGATTGCCCATCCAAAATTTTATTTTTTTGATGTTGGGCTTTATCGCACATTGAGGCCGAAAGGCCCTCTGGACCGGCCGGAAGAAATTGAGGGGCAAGCATTAGAAACCCTGCTCTTTCAGGAATTGCAGGCGATCAATGATTACTTGGGTTTGGGCTACAAGATGTTTTACTGGAGGACCTCCGATAATATTGAAGTGGATTTTGTCTTATACGGGGAAAAAGGAATCAAAATATTTGAGATCAAACGAACCGGCAAAGTTGCCGGTTCGATGCTTAAGGGATTAAAAGCTTTTCTCAAGGATTATCCGCCAGCTAAAGCTTACTTCATTTACGGCGGAGAACGCCGCTTGCGCGAAGGAGAAATTGAAGTTATTCCTCTTCAGACTGTTTTTCAGGAACTTCCCCAAATTTTAGCTTAAATGTATCCGATCGTGTTATACAAGGAAGGAAAAGTCCGCTTAGATTTTATCGCCCCGCTCAAGATACAAAAGAACATTATAGAAAAAATTATAGGCAGTCAGATAAATATTAAATTGTTTTCAAGTGCATTATTTCCCTAATGTGTTATAATGTTAAATAATATTAGATCAAAAACACCTTTTAAGGAATGGATGAATTCTATTGGAAATAATAAAAAGGTTATAAATTTTATTTGTGGGATAATGAAGACGGGTACCACAAAATGGGCGATTGGATTGAAGCTGCTGCAAAGCAGGCTGGAAGTTAGAAAAATTATTAAGGCATTTAAATCTTATACTAAAATCAAGGTGAATAAGAAATGAGCAATCTTGAATTAATAAAAGGGGAGAAAAGAAACAATATTTCTCAAATCCAACCCTCGTTGCAAATGGAAAAATTAAAGGGTAATAACGGCATGTTGACGAGTTATGCCGAAGAGATGGCAGAAAACTACATCCAGAAGCGTGACTTAGGTGAAAGGAGACTCAAGGGACAATTTTTTACGCCAAGGACAATCGGTTTATTTATGGCCAATATGTTTGAGCTTGATAGACAGACATTCAGCGTCTTGGACTCCGGCGCAGGTATTGGCATGCTAAGTGCGGCTTTTTGTGAACGACTATTGCATTCAGAAAAAACCCTTAATGTTTTTATTGACGCGTATGAAACGGACTCAAAATTAGTGCCTCTTCTAAATAGAGTACTTAGCAAATGCAAGGTGGCATTGGATGAAAGGGGACATATATTCAAATATAATATCATTGAGAAAGATTTCATTCTCAATAATCCTAATTATCTCAACAAAAAGACTCTTTTTGGTAAAGAAAATGAGCCAATTTATTATGATTATATCATTTCAAATCCTCCGTACTATAAATTAAATAAGAATTCTCTTCATTCTCATATTATGGGTGAATTCATTTCAGGTCAACCCAATATTTATTCTTTTTTTATGACATTGTCTTTAGAAATGCTTAAAGGTGACGGTCAAATGGTTTTCATCACCCCAAGAAGCTTTTGTTCCGGGCTATATTATAAAAGATTCAGAAAGTGGCTGATTGATCATGGAAATATCAAAAACATACATCTTTTTGAGTCACGAAAAGATGTGTTCACAAAAGAAAATGTTCTGCAAGAGAATATAATCATGCGATTAGCGCCCAAAAGCAAGGGGGCAGAACAAAAATACACAGTCATAACAAAAAGCAGAAATAGCCTATTCCTTGATATTAAGGAACTTCGGATAGATTATGAGGATATTTTTCACAGGAAAAACGGAGACGTGTTTATTAAAGTGCCTTCATCGAAAGTTGATATTAAAGTCCAAAGTATTATTAATTCTTGGAAATACACACTGAAGAATCTCGGTCTGAAGGTTTCGACTGGGCCTGTTGTGTCATTCCGTGCAACCAAGTTTTTATCTGCCGAATTTAATGACAATAAATCCATGGTTCCTCTCTTATGGATGCACAATATCAAGGAAATGGATACCATTTGGCCTACCCACAATACTAAAAAAGAGCCAGCAATTAAAGTCACTGACGGAAGCAAAGCATTGTTGGTTGCCGCAAATAATTATATATTAGTAAAAAGATTCAGCTCTAAAGAACAGAAAAAAAGAGTGCATGCAGGGGTTTTGCTGAAATCAAAGATGAAATTCGAGCAGATAGGCATTGAAAATCATCTGAACTATATTTATAAATATGGCGGCTTGCTTTCAGTTGAAGAGGCATATGGTATTGCAGGTGTGTTAAACACATCAATTATTGATATTTTCTTCAGGATGCTGAATGGCAGCACACAGGTAAACGCCGTAGATATTGAGAATTTACCTATTCCATCGTTTGAGAACATTCAGTTAATTGGAAAGGCTGTTATAAAAGCAAAACCAGCAATAGGACCGGAATTAGATAAATTGGTTATTGATATTTTGAGAATTGATCCAAAAATTTTAGTAGTAAATAGGGACGTTGTAAACTGATAAACTATTGATTGGGATTTGGTGTCACCTAAATAGGTGACACCACTGTGCTGTTACGGAAAGATACAATAGATCTATTCAAATGAAAAAAACAAAAAGCAAGTCGAGTAAACCGGAAGTTACGGCTAGTAATTTGTATCTGCCTGGGTGGATAATGATGTTGCTTTGGGGGGGATGGATTTACTGGGTGTTGAGCCGTTACCAGGTCTATCCGCAGTTGTCTAGGGCTTTGGATTATGCTTTTTATTTGGATCCGGCTTTGGTGCTTGGGGGGGCGGGATTTTTTAGCAAACTTTGGGGTAATCTGTGGTGTTTTTTTCTGCTGGCCTTGTTAATTTTTTCGGCCTATTTTTTGGGCCGGCTGTTTTTTCGGGTTTTAAAATTAAAAGAAGATTTATTTGGGGAAATTATTTTTTCCATCGCCTTGGGTTTGGGGATGGAAGCCTATTTGGTTTTTGGGCTGGGTTTAGGCAAACTGCTTTATCCGCAATTAATTTTTCTAATTATTTTCGGGTTAGCCGGTGGAGGAATATTTTTTTTCCTGAAAAGGGAAAAAACGAAACCGCTGTTCTGGTCCTCCGCGGATTTTAAGGATATCCGGCTTCCTTTTTCTTTGAAGCTGGTTTTGTTGGCGATTTTCAGCGCCACGGCGCTGATGAACCTGCTCACCGCTTTGACGCCGGAAACTTTCTACGATTCCCTGGTTTACCATCTGGCCGTGCCGCAGTATTATTTGGCCTGCCATCAAATCAAGGAAATTCCCTTTAATTTTTTTTCCAATTATCCGGCAATCATGGAGATGCTGTATACGGTGTCGTTGGCTTTAAAGGATGAAATACTGGCTAAATTGCTGGTCTGGCTGTTTGGGGTGGGGGTTAGTTTAACGTTTTATGTTTACGGGACAAAATTTTTTAACCGGACGGTGGGTTTTTACGCGGCGATATTTTTTTATCTGACACCGTTGGTCTCGATGGTTTCCTGGAAAACTGCCGTGGATTTGGGCACGGCTTTTTTTGGTGTTTTGGCGGTGATCGCTTTCTTCCAGGGAAAAGAGGATAAGCGCTGGTTTGTCGTCAGCGGTTGTTTGGCCGGGCTCTGCGCGGGAACAAAATATGTCGGCGGGTTTATCGCGATCTCCTTGGTTCTGATGTTTGCCTGGAAGTTTTTGGCCAAAACGGCGGCGCCGGCCGGCTGGAAAGAAAAAATTCGGCCATTTCTATTGTTTTCCTTGACGATGTTTGTATTCTTTTCTCCCTGGCTGGTCCGTAATTATCTCTGGAAAGGCAACCCGATACATCCCTATTTGCCTGGTGTTTTTGGCGGGGAACAGATAAATCAGGAAAAATTAAAAGGTTTGGTGGATGATCAAGCCGGAATGAAATTGAATAATTTCCAAGACTGGTTAATTTCTCCCTGGTCGCTGACGATGCAAGGCAACAGCGGGGATACGGCCGCCGGACCGCTCTTTTTGCTCTTTTTGCCCTGGGTATTGTTTTTTTCTTCCCGGAACTTGCTGCGCCGCCAGCTTGGTTGGGTTGTTTTGATTAGTTTTGTAGTCGGTTTTTTTGTCTCCCGCCATCTGCGGTTTCACCTGGCCGGGTTAGGTTTGCTGGGGTTGTTTTTGGTTTCTTTCCTCGCTGATAACGAAAATAAAAAAATAAAATATTTAGCCGGTGTGGTAATTGCCTGGGTTGGCTTTTTAAATTTCGGTTTGCTTTCGGAGATAGGGAAAAGTTACCATGACCCTTTAGGCTATTTTCTGGGTAATATTTCTAAAGCCGAATATTTATCGGCGTCAGCGATGCGCGATGGTTATCCCTATCCGCCTTATTCGGTGGTCCAATGGGCGAACGATAATCTGGATAAAAACAGCTGTATTTTGTTTGTCGGTGAGTGCCGGGGCTATTATAGCCAACATAAATTTATTGCCGCCACCGTCTACGATAAAAATCCTTTGGTGGAATGTTTAGAGGAAAGTATCGAGGCCAAACAGCTTTACCAACGGATATCGGCGTTGGGGGTGACGCACCTGCTCTTTAATTATGTGGAAGCAAAAAGGCTGGCTGGCTACAAAATTTTCGATTGGGACGATAAACAGGATTTGGTGTTAAAAGAATTTTGGACAAAATACTTAGCGCCGCTTCATCAAGCCAACCGCATCTTCCTCTATCGCCTGATTTCCCCGCAAGAAGCCGCCAACCCCAATCTGCCAGAGATCAATACTACCTATAACCTGGTTGAAGATGTTCGAAACGGGATGAAATAGGGTGAGTTAAAAATGAACATAGCGTATCTAGGTGCGGTTTTTTTTAACTTCCCCTCTTTTATAAAGAGGGGAAAAAAACAGCACAAATAAGTAAAGTTCCAGGACTAATTTTAACATAATCATTGCAACGCATTATAATGATACGTGGTCATTTGGATTTTTAATGAGGTAATTTTATGTCTTTGGAAAAAATAATTATTCAGGGGGCGCGGCAGCATAATTTAAAAAATGTCAGTTTGGAAATTCCCCGGAATAAATTGGTGGTGATTACCGGTCCGTCCGGTTCGGGGAAATCCAGTCTGGCTTTTGATACCATTTATGCCGAAGGCCAGCGCCGTTATGTGGAGTCGCTTTCCGCTTATGCCCGCCAGTTTTTGGAGTTGATGGAAAAACCGGATGTCGACTATATTTCCGGCCTTTCTCCGGCGATCGCCATCCAGCAGAAAGCGCCCTCCGCCAACCCCCGTTCCACCGTGGGCACGGTTACCGAAATTTACGACTATTTGCGTCTGCTGTTTGCCCGGATTGGGATACCGCATTGCCCGGAATGCGGCCGGCCGATTCAGCCGCAAAGCATCAATCAGATTGTCCAGGAAATTTTGCGTCATCCTCTGGGAACGAAATTTAATGTAATGGCGCCGCTGGTCCGCGGGCGGAAAGGCGAGTACCGGCAGTTATTGGAAAGATTAAGCAAGGAAGGGTTTGCCCGGGTGGAGGTGGACAAAAAAATTTATGGTTTAGAAGAAAAAATACCGGTAAGCAAGTTTGGCAAACATGACATCGCCGTTATCGTTGACCGGCTGGAAGTTTCGCCGGAGGTAAAAAGCCGCTTGACCGACTCTTTGGAGACGGCCCTGAAAATGGCCGGCGGGGTGATTAAAGTTGTTTTCTTTAATGGTAAAAATGATCAGAAAGAGGTTTTTTTTAGCGAGCATTATGCCTGTGTCGTTTGCGGGCTGAGCATCGAAGAAATTACCCCGCGCCTATTTTCTTTTAATGCCCCGCAGGGGGCTTGCCCGGAGTGTACCGGTTTAGGAGCGAAAATCGAAGTTGATCCCGAGCTGGTCATCCCTGATCCCAATTTATCCGTGGAAGCCGGGGCGATCGTCGCCTGGTCGAGCCCGGTCACTACCCGCCGGCATCGCTGGAAACAGTCCTGGAGCGGCTGGTATTATACGATGCTGGAAGAGGTTTCCCGCCGGCATCATATCCCATTAGATAAGCCGTTTAAGACACTTGCCGCAGAAAAGAAAAACATCCTGCTTTATGGCGATGGGGAATTTGAAGGGGTAATCAATAACCTTAACCGCCGTTATCGGGAGACCGAATCCGAGTTTGTGAAAGAGGAAATTTACAACCTCTATATGCGCAGCCGGCTTTGTCCTTCCTGTAAAGGCGCCCGGTTAAAAAAGGAAGCGTTGGCTGTTTTAATCAATAATAAAAATATCACCGAAGTAGTCAATTATCCGGTGGACAAAGCTTTCCGGTTTTTTGATCAGCTGAAACTTAGTGAGCGGGAAAAAACCATCGCTTATCAGGTGCTCAAAGAAATCAAGAGCCGGTTGAGTTTTTTAGTTAATGTCGGACTGGATTATATCACTTTGGAACGCCAGACGGGCAGTTTAGCCGGCGGCGAGGCTCAGCGGATCAGTTTGGCCACCCAGATCGGGTCCGGGCTGGTCGGGGTGCTTTATGTTTTGGACGAGCCGACCATCGGTTTGCATCAGCGCGATAACCGGCGGCTGCTGGATACGCTTTTGCGTTTGCGCGATTTGGGCAATACCCTGATCCTTGTCGAGCACGATGAAGAAACCATCCGGAGGGCCGACTGGATTGTGGATTTAGGTCCCGGCGCCGGAGCCAACGGCGGCAAAGTGGTGGCCGAAGGTCCCTACAGCCAGATCGAGAAAAGCAAAGCTTCGTTGACCGGGCAGTATATGTCCGGCGTCTTAAAGATTCCCATCCCGACGGAAAGACGGAAACCAAAAGCCGGAAAATTTTTGGAAATTTTAGGAGCAAAACAGTTTAACTTAAAAAACATCGATGCAAAAATACCCTTAGGCCTTTTTGTCTGCGTCACCGGAGTTTCCGGCTCGGGAAAATCAACGCTGATTCAGGAAATACTCTATAAAGCCTTAGCCGGCCAGATTTATCACAGCAAGGATTTGCCCGGTGAACACCGGGAGTTGAAAGGCTGGAAGAATTTAGACAAGGTAATTGTCGTCGATCAATCGCCGATTGGCCGCACCCCGCGGTCTAATCCGGTGACCTACACCGGGGCCTTCGGCCCGATTCGCGATCTTTTCGCTAAACTGCCGGCGGCCAAAATCCGCGGTTATCAGCCGGGAAGGTTTTCCTTCAATGTCAAGGGCGGCCGCTGTGAATCCTGCCAGGGACACGGGATGATTAAAATAGAGATGCAGTTTTTGCCCGATGTCTATGTGAAATGCGAGGTTTGTCAAGGCGCCCGGTTTAACGAGGAAACACTAAAAATAAAATATAAGGAGAAGAGTATCGCCGAGGTACTCGACCTTTCAGTTGAGGAAGCCTTAACTTTTTTTGAAAACATCCCGGTAATAAAAAATTCCCTGCAAACCCTCTTTGATGTCGGTTTAGGTTACCTTAAGCTGGGTCAGCCGGCCACCACCCTTTCCGGAGGCGAAGCCCAACGGGTAAAGTTGGCCACCGAACTCTCCCGCCGTTCGACGGGTAAAACGCTCTATCTGCTGGATGAACCGACCACCGGCCTGCATTTTTGCGATATTCATAAATTATTAATCGTTTTGCACCGCCTGGTGGAGTCCGGCAACACGGTCATAGTGATCGAACACAATTTAGACGTGATCAAAACCGCCGACTGGGTCATCGATTTAGGTCCGGAAGGCGGCGCCAAAGGAGGCGAAATCGTCGCCTCCGGCTCCCCGGAAGCCGTCGCCAACAACCCCGCTTCCTACACCGGCCAATTCCTAAAAAAAGCGCTTTCCCCCTATCCTATGATTAAGTTAATTAGTTAACAACGTCCCCCATTCTGCTATTTTTTGTTTGACAAAACAGGAGATTCTTTGATATATTCTAACTTACTTTAAAAGGGTCAGATATTAATTCGAGGAGGGAAGAATGCAAATTTCTTTAGTGTTTTTGTCTTTGGTTGGGTTATTGCTTTTGCTTTATCAAGGCTGGCAAGCAGGTATTCTTGTGTTTATTGGTAAAGGTTTTAAGCTGGCGAATCAAAATTGGAAGATGATTTCAATGGTTTTTGGGTTTTATCTGGCGATGGGATTAATCAATTTGCCGATTCAAAACAAACTTCCCCGGGCTGGAACTCTAGCCCAGGATATTCCACTGTTTTGGGCGGTGATGGCGATCCTGATGCTGATCATCAATTTTTTAGCCGGGGTTTTTTTACAGGGCGGCTTGTTGAGTTTTGTGAAAGAAATTATCAAAAAAGGGGAAACCAGCTTCGCTAATTTCTGGCAGGGGGGCAAAAAATTTTATTTAAAGCTGTTCTTGTTCAGCTTGCTGGTTGTATCAGCGATCATCATTTTAATGGTGGTAATGTTAATGTGCGGCTTGCTTTTTTCCTTGCTGGCCCGCGGTAATCAAGCGGTGATGCAGATGATCTTCTTTGTTTTTATATTTCTGGGGGGGATAATCGGATTTGTGGTCTCTGTTTTCGTAGTTTTCTCACCTTTCATTATTGTGGATCAAGAAGAAAAACTTTTTCCGGCCATTAGAGAAAGTTTTGATATAACAACTAAAAATCTAACTTTCTGGAGGTTTTTAGTTACAATCTTTTCAGTGGTGACTTCATTTGTACCAGCTCTGGTTATTCAGCTCCTGTTCAAAAATTTCTATCTTAAACTTAAAAGTTTGAATTTTTGGAAAACATTATTGCTTTTGCTCATCCTGGGTGTCGGGGTGGTTGTGATTTCTGTTCCTCTGGTGCTGTTGGTTAATCTTCCTTTTGGCGGCAATATTACTGCGGGGGTGCAGATATTGAATGTGGCGCTGAATAGTCTGTTGGCCGGATATTTTAGTTTGGTGATTATTTCGGCGATGATGAACTATTATTTAGCAATTAGTAAACCAAAAGAAGAACCGGTTTTTTAATGAGGTTGATATCGTAAGGGCGATTAATTAATCGTCCTTACAAAGAGAGGCAGGTTATTATTTATGCAGACACGAGATATTATTCTGGACAAAAAGAAGGCGGTGGGGATGGAGATCCCTTTGCCCAACGCTGTTTTGGTGATGGCGGTTGGGGAAAAAGGTTATGTTATGTGCGGTTATCTGAATCTGGAAACAGCCGAGAAACTTGAGGATGCCGCCGCGGTGGTTACGGGTGTAAAAAATATCGATGATCTACTAGAAGCCAAAATTATTGCCGTAACTTCGCAAGCCGGCAAAAGAGGCGTAAAAGTAGGGATGAAAGGCAAGACTGCTTTAACCAAATTGAGTTAACTAAGCTAACGGCAATAAATTATTTGACATTTTTTGTAGGGCAACCCTTTAGGGTTGCGTCTTTAAGCAAGGCTAAAGCCTTGCCCTACATGTAAGGTTATTTATTACCGTTAGTATAAGTTAAATTCCTTCCTAACAACTAACTCCCTAAAATCAAAATGCGGATCGGAGATAAACTTAAATTAAAAATCGAAAAATTAATTCTTGGCGGCGAGGGGTTAGCTTACCAGGAAAAGATGGTTGTTTTTGTCCCTTATACCTGTCCCGGTGACGAGGTCATCGTCGAGGTTCAGGAAGTAAAATATAATTACTCCCGGGCCAAACTTTTGGAAGTTGTCCATCCCTCGGAGGAACGGGAGGCCCCGCAGTGTAAATATTTTTTTCGGCCGAAATTGGAACGATTTTGCGGGGGTTGTAATTGGCAGCATCTTAAATATTCGGTTCAGCTGAACTATAAAAACCGGTTGGTGGAAGAAACTTTAAAACAGTTAGCCGGAATAGATTTAAATAAAATAAAAATTAACCCGCCGGTTCCTTCTCCTAGCATTTGGCGCTATCGGAATAAGATGCAGGTGCCGATCGGTAAACAAAAAAACAAAGTTGTTGCCGGTTTTTATGCTCCGCAAACCCACAAAATTGTTGATTTCCATGATTGTCTGCTCCACTCTGTCCTGCTTAATCAGATTCTCCAGGAGTTTAAACGGCTGTTGGCGGTATCGGCGATCCCGATTTATGACGATCATACCGGTCAGGGTCTGCTTAGACATTTAATTTTGCGTCAATCTTTTGCCAGTAATAAAGTTCAATTGACTTTTGTGCTCAAGGATGGCCGCCTCGCCAAAATCAAACCGCTATCCCGGAAACTGGCCGCTAAATTCCCGCAAATTCAAGGGGTGTTTGTCAACATCAATCCGTTTAAAACTAATGTTATTCTGGGAAAAGAAACAATCAAGGTGCACGGTAAGGAATATTTAGCCGAGCGGATTGGCACCATGGATTATTTTATTTCCGCCGAATCTTTTTTTCAGATAAATCCCGGACAAACCGAAAATCTTTACCGGCGGATTGCCGATTTTATTCCCGATAAAGAGTCGGTGTTGTGGGATATTTATTGCGGTTGCGGGACCATCGGTCTGCGTTGCGCCGGTTTAGTCAAGAAAGTTTACGGAGTGGAAGAAAACAAATCGGCGGTTAGCGATGCCTGGAACAACGCCAGAAAAAATAATATTTACAACGCTCAGTTTTTTGAAGGGAAGGCGGAGAAAGTTCTTAGCCGGCTTTTTTCTGACCATCAGCCGGCGGCTCGTTCCAGTATCGTCATCCTGGATCCACCCCGCGCCGGCTGCGATCCTCAGCTTTTGGAGATGATCGCCCAAGCAAATCCGGAGAGGATAATTTATATCTCCTGTCAGCCGTCGACCCTGGCGAGGGATATTAAATTTTTGCAAACAAAAAATTATCTTTTAAAAGAGATCCAAACAGTTGACATGTTTCCCCAAACATCGCATATTGAATGCCTCGCGGTTATCGACCCTAGGATAATAAAGGAAGCGGAAAAAAAATTGGCGCCGGGTTCTGCAAATTAACCCGCAAGCTAAACAGGCCAGAGAAAATTTAACCAAAATTTTAAGCAAAAAATAGAGTAAATTTAGGGAAATTTTCGAAAATATAATTGAAAAATGAATAGGAAAAAAATTAACACGATCTTAACACGATCTTAACATAATCTTAACATGAGTTGGCTATAATAATAGTGAGAAAGAGAGTCCAGATTGTAACGGAGGCAAAGATGATGAAGAACGAAAGAAAATTTCTTTCTATTTTGCTAATTGCGCTAATTTTATCATTCGGATTTGTTAATTTTATAGAAGGAATTTTTTTGGTTTTTTGAAGGATGTCAAAAAATTAGGGGGGACATAAATGAAAAATTTAAAAGAAATTTGCCTATTAGCAGTTATTTTGCTTGTCGGAAATTGTTTGCCGGTGTTTGCCGGCACAAATCCGGCGGCGTTCCTGGATTTGGGCGAGGGGGCGCGGGCGTTGGGGATGGGTGGAGCTTTTGTCTCCGTAGCCGACGATTATACCGCAGCCTATTGGAATCCGGCGGGGTTGGGTTTGCTGGAGAAGATTTCCGTTGGCACCATGGTGCAAAGTTTAGCCGGCAGTGAATGGGATGGGATGAAAGAGATTACCCCTAAACATCAGTTTTTTAGTTTTGTTTTACCGGCTAACCGGCTGAGTTTTATCGGCGGAATGCTTAGCGGGGCGGCGGGATTTAGTTGGATTCGCACCCAGTTAAACGATATCCCCCATACTCTCGATACCGGCGTGTCGGCGGGTAGTTTTACCGACCGGGAAGACGGTTACATTTTCTCTTATGGCCGGGAAATATTTGAACGGGAGTTGTTTTTAGGCGGTAATTTTAAGTTTATTCAACAGGGGTTTAGCGGAATCAGCGGAGGAAACGCTTCTGGTTGGGGTTTGGATGGGGGGTTGTTGTACAGGCTTACGGATAATTTACGGCTGGGCTTGGTCGTGCAAAAAGGAATAGAAATGAAGTGGGAAAACGGGCACCGCGATATCGGCGGGTTGAGAGAAAAATTAGGGTTGAATTATCAATATTTGGGACGGGATAAAATAAAGGGGATCGTCGCCTTCGATGTGGAACAGACAAAAAAAGAACCTTTGCTTGGCCGGATGGGAACCGAATTAAAATTTTTCCCCGAGCTCTGGTCGGGAGGAATGAACAGCAAATTTAAAATTAACAATATCGGCTTAAGAGCCGGTTTGGACGGATACACGTTGGAAGACCGCTACGGCACAAAAAGTAAAATGAATAGCGACCTCAATTGGACCTTCGGCTTCGGCGTGGACAGTGACCTGTTTAGCCAAAATCTTGCCCTCGATTACAGCTTCGGCTCCCACCGTCTCGGCGACCAGCATCGGATATCCCTGGGCCTAAATTTTTAGATTAGTTCCCTTTCCCTTTAGTTGTAGGGAACGGTCGCGACCGTTCCGCAATTCGTCTTTTCTATAGTCCAGTATATTTCCTGAAGTTAGAACGGATCTTCCTAGACAGGATCTGGACAAAATTGATTTTATCGACGATAAAACCGTCAAAAAGGCGATGTAAAATGTAGTCACGAAAAAATAATAAAAAATATCTTGACATATATCGGTGATATATGTTACATTTG
>JBDRON010000010.1:0-2445 GCA_043810025.1 Elusimicrobiota bacterium | reverse complement strand
CTTCCCTTTGTCTTTTATTTCTATTACCCATACATGCGCCATACTCCCTCCTTTGTGTATATTGGGTTAAAAAATAAATAGCCACTTCATCCACAAATAATTTCTCCCGTTAAAAACAGAGCTGTTTCCACCTTCAGCGCAGCAATATGGAATCCGGTGAAACTTCCAGTTTTGTTCAATCTTTTTAATTTTCATCTTTAATCCTCCCTGTTTGATTGTTATTGGTTATTAATCAGGCAAATCCATGCGTTCTGGAATACCACTACCGACAACCCCTTCTTTTTCTAACTGATCGAGGTCGTTTTTTAGTTTTCGCATCCGTTCTTCCTGCGATTCTTCCCATTGAACTTTTGATAAAAGCCGCAGAGTTAGTTTTTTTGGGTGTTATTTTACTAACCTTGAAATAACTTCCTTCAACTTCAACGGTTTGGCCGATGCTGAAAATCCCACCGTGATCTGGATAGTTATTAATCAGGCTTCTGAGTTCTTCCTGATTGTCTGCCGTTACAAAATGTCCTTGTCCTGAATCCATCGTTTCATCCTCCCTTTAAGTTATTAAGTTTGATAAAATTCCATTTACCATCAACCAAAAAATGTTCCCCGTCGACCGTTTAAAGGCTTGCCCCTAAAAAATTCCCGATAGCGTTAAGACATCGCTTCCACCATGACTCCACCGGCTCCAGCGTCCGCACATACGCCGCCCACGCCTCCCTAATTTTATCAATCCGCCGCAGCTCCCGGGCGTAAAAAATCTCGGTCTCGAGTCTTCGTAATTCTAGATTCATATTTCCCCCTTCGGCTTTCGCCCCTAAAATGGAACATCTCCCGTTAATTCCTGCGCTTGGTTTCTTAATTCGTTGATTCTTTTGGAATGATCGATTTTTGGAAAGCTCTTTAAATTGGCTTTAATTTCGTTCCGATAAGCCATATTATATTTACATTGCACCCGGTCGATGTCGTCATCTGAAAAGTGCATCCGCCGGCAATATTCTATAAATTTTTCATTGCCTTGATTTTTTAAGATGTTTAGAGCGTTCCAAAGATCAGACACCATGATCCGCTGATAATACTGTTCATCGGTTTCATCGCCGCGATAATTAAAATCTGATTTTTGTTTCGGGCATATCGCTTGAATTTCATCAATCGTCGGAAAATTACCAGGGTTTGGCTTTCTTCCCCGCTGGATCGATTTAACCGCATGATCAAATGAATCTTTGGTTATATATTTCAGCTCTTTAAAATATAAATCCTGCTGCTGCTGAGTTAACCGCTTTCCGAAAAAGCTACTCAACTGCTCCATGCCGTCGTAAAAATTCTGTACGTTCATTTTTTGCCATGTCCTCTTGGGTTAGAATTTCATCTTCCCAGCGTTCCTGGTTTAACCATGTTGATGGGTGCGGAATAAATTTACCGCCATCTTTTTTCCACTGTTCGGTCTGCTTCTGTTTTTCAAGGATTTCTAAAAGTTCTTTTATCGGTGGCAGTTTTTTATTTTTCCATCTGGATTGTGCTTCGCGTTTATTTACCTTTTTAGGATATACTTTCCAGAAAATATCAAAAAAATGACCATCTTTCTCTTTACTTATCTTATCTTCTCTTCTCTTCTCTTCTCTTACCCCGATAAACTCCGGCGTTAATCCGGCGTTAATCTGGCAGTTGTTATTTTCAGTCCGTTGTGGTATTTTTGATGGTGCTTCTCTGTCTTTTCTTAGGTTTGTTTGATGTGTTTCAAATTTTCTAAATTCTAAATATTGTTCGCCGTCTTCATTGTATAAATATATTAATTCATTATGATCCATATCTTCTATTGCTGCTTTTACTAATTCCTCTGTAAATTTTTTAAGCCGTGGAACCACACTTCCCTTGATAATAGATGGTTCAGCAAAAAATCTACCCTCAACATCTAAAAAGGGTATTAACCATGTATATAAAAGCCTGTGAGAGTCATTTTTAAGGTTGGATAGCCTTCTACTGTGTGATATGGCTCGTTTTAACATTCTACCGTCTGCCATAAACGTTTCTCCCTTTTGATCTATTGCACGCGCAACAACTGATAACCATATTTTCTATCGTTGTTTTTCCACCACAAAAAAGTGGTATAATATGGTCGAATTCCATCGGTCGATTTATAAGATGGAAGGTATTGTCAAACTCGTTTATCCATTTTTTAATTGTTTCTTTTTCAAAAACTACATCTTTATCAAATTTCTTCGAAACAAACCCTTCTTTACTGCACCAAAAGCAAGTTGGCCCACACTTTTTTATAACCCCAATACGGACTGATTTTGGTATTATCCGTTTGCTTTTAGCCATCGTGTCCCCTTAAAAATACAAAAATGCCACTGGCTGACGATGGCTGCGAAACCATCCCGTCCCTAAGTACGGGTCCAGTGGCATTATTCTATTGTTAAAGGTTGTGGTTTTCGCAGCAAGTATCGTCATATT
>JBDRON010000009.1:0-28722 GCA_043810025.1 Elusimicrobiota bacterium | reverse complement strand
ACTTTTTTACAGTTTTTGAGTGTGAACTTATTCGAGAAAATCCTTATTTATCAAACATTTTCAAAGAACGATAATTTAGACGAGACCAACAATTTGCAAAACCAATTGATTTTTCAACTGTTTCCTGTCGGACAGTAGTGAGATTTTATTATTACTTCTCCTCCCTACGGAGATAGTAGAACTACAGTTGCTTATGGACAGTTTTCAAGACTATCAGCTCAATGGCTAGATTTGTTGCCTTCTGACACCCTTGACATTGATAAAATACTTTTGGGCGGAAAAAATAGTATTAATATAAATGACCCCATTCTCAATGAATCCGAAACGCTTAAAAACAGTATTGAACATATCGTTAATAAGGATCTTACTAGAGCCAAGGACGTGTTAAGCTTCTACATTGACTTAAATAAATCACTAAAACAGGCCTATAAAATTCTCAAGCCTCAGAAATATTTCTGTCTAATTGTTGGAAACCGTACTGTTAAAGAATTAATTTTAAAAACCGACATGATTATATGCGAGTTTGCTGAAAAAATGGGTTTTACTTCACAAGGGATACTATATCGTACTATACCAAACAAGAGAATGCCTTTAAAAAACAGCCCTACAAATGAAGCTGGTAAAACCGGTTTTACAATGCAAAAGGAAAGTATTGTTTTATTAAAGAAATTATAGATCAGAGATGTTTTTGAATAATTTGGAAAGATTGTTTTCGTAGGTTCTAAAACCCGTTCCGTGATTCCTTGCCCTTGTTACCTTATCGTGCAACCTTAAATCAACAAGAACATTCTCCTCTTTAAATTGACTTCCTAATATTTTAGGTGATGTGCCTTTTAAGAGTTGGGCCCTGTAAAAATGAAAATATTCTTTTCCATCCCTTTCTTCTGTGAAAGCAGAAACTAAGATCATAGCTGGTATTTTCTGATTGAACCTCTCAGACAACTTTCCTAATTTCCATACTGCAATAACTTCACCTGAAATATGTCTTACCGAGATATCATTATCAGTTACATTAAGGAACAATCCCGCACTATTTGGCTTTAAAGACATGGTATAGTAGAGCCCTTTCCTGCCATTCTTATCAAGGCTACCATACTTTTTTACAGCTTCTAAGGGCGGAATTTTCCATACCTTATTGTTAAATGTAAAAAGGGTTATTAGATTGCTTGAGCTGAATATCAAAATATATTTAAATCGCCTGCGCCCAACCAAAAAAATCTGGCTATTTGTTCCTTAATTTTGTAAAATGACCAAATTATGCGCATACTTTTAACTAATGATGATGGAATCCATGGACAGGGGCTGGAGCCTCTGCATCGGGCGCTTTCCCAGCTGGGAGAAGTGTTCCAAATTGTTCCCGACCAGGAACGCAGCGGCGTCAGTCATTCCCTGACCTTAATTAAACCCCTGCGGGTAACGGAAATCCGTCACCGGATCTATTTAGTCAACGGCACACCGGCGGATTGCGTGCGTTTCGGGGTGATGTCGATCATGAACAAGAAGGTGGATATCGTGGTCTCAGGGATTAACCGCGGACAGAATGTCGGGGCTGATGTGCTCTACTCCGGCACGGTCGCTGCGGCCCGGGAAGGGGCATTGCTCAATCTTCCGGCGCTGGCGATTTCTTTGGTCGTTAAGGGGAAATTGCATTTTTCTACGGCCGCCTATTTTGCTAAAAAACTGACGAAAAAAATAATGGAGAAGAAACTGCCTAAACAGGTCTACTTGAACATGAATGTCCCCGATTTGCCGCGCCGGGAAATTGCCGGCTTGGAAATCACCCGCCTGGGTACCCGTATTTACGGCAGCCAAATTGAACAGCGCACCGACCCGCGAGGTGATAAATATTACTGGATTGCTGACGAAAACAACCTCACCGGAATCAAGGACCCGGGTACCGATATACATGCCGTACATCGGAACAAAGTTTCGGTCACGCCCCTACAGGTAGATTTAACCAGCTACGGCTTTTATCAAGAACTAAAGCGCTGGAAAATATAAATTCAAAACTGCGGTTGATTGGTCGTGGGTTATGAGTCTTGAGTTTAAAAGACTCGATTCCTTTAAACTCAAAACCCATGACCCATAACCCACGACTTGTGTTCTTTATATGTCTTTTAAATTAGTTTCCAAATTTAAACCCGCCGGTGACCAACCTCAAGCGATAGAAAAAATTTCCAAAAATATCCTCAAAGAAATTCGGCATCAGGTACTGCTCGGAGTAACCGGGTCGGGCAAAACTTATACCATGGCCGAAGTGATTGCCCGGATAAATAAACCGGCGCTGGTTATTTCTCCAAACAAAACACTTGCCGCCCAGCTTTACGCCGAATTCAAACAGTTTTTCCCCGAAAATGCCGTGGAGTATTTTATTTCCTACTACGATTACTATCAACCCGAAGCTTATCTGCCCCAAACCGATACTTATATCGAGAAAGACGCCTCGATTAACGCCCATATCGAGCGGCTGAGATTAAGGGCGACTTCTTCTTTGCTGGAACGCAATGACATAATTGTGGTAGCCAGTGTCTCCTGTATTTATGGGTTAGGTTCACCGAATGAATATAAAGGGTTGTGCGTGTCAGCGGAAAAAGGGCAATTTAAAGAACGCCAGCGCCTGCTCCAGGAACTGGTGGCCATCCAGTATGACCGCAACGATACGGAATTTGCCCAGGGGAAATTCCGGGTGCGCGGCGATACGGTGGAAATTTTCCCGGCTTATCTGGAGACGGCTTTGCGGATAAAATTTTTCGGTGACCAGATTGAAGAAATTTCGGAAATCCATCCGCTAGACGGAAAAAAATTAAACGACAAAGAAAAAGTTTTTGTCTATCCGGCCAAACATTTTGTGGTGTCTCCGGCCAGCCTGGAACAGGCTTTTGCTTCCATCGAAAAGGAATTGACTGCGCGGCTGGCGGAGTTAAAAACCCAGGGAAAACTTTTGGAAGCCCAGCGGTTAGAAATGCGCACCCGCTACGATTTAGAGATGCTGAGGGAAATCGGTTACTGCGCGGGCATTGAAAATTATTCCCGCCATCTTTCTGGCCGCCAGCCCGGTGAACGACCGGGTTGTTTGCTCGATTATTTCCCGGAAAACCATCTTATTATCATCGACGAATCCCATATCACCGTGCCGCAGATCGGCGGGATGTATCAGGGAGACCGGGCGCGAAAACAAACCCTGGTCGATTACGGATTCCGTCTGCCTTCCGCCCTCGATAACCGCCCCTTAAAATTTGCCGAATTCGAAAATTTAGTTCCCCAAGTCGTCTATGTTTCCGCCACACCCGGCCCTTATGAGTTAGCCAAAACAAAACAGGCCGGAGTAAAAATAGTCGAGCAGATTATCCGGCCCACCGGCTTAATTGACCCGCAGGTGGTCATTAAACCAACGGCTAATCAGATTGATGATTTGATTGAGGAAATTACCGAACGGGTAAAACACAAAGAACGGGTTTTGGTGACCACACTGACCAAACGGATGTCCGAAGATTTATCCGCCTATTTGGAGGAAAAAGGATTGTTGGTCCGTTATCTGCATTCCGAAATTGATTCCTTACAGCGGATTGAAATCCTCGGCGATCTGCGGCGGGGAAAATTTGACTGTCTGGTGGGGATTAATTTACTGCGGGAAGGTCTGGACCTGCCCGAGGTATCGTTAGTGGCCGTATTAGATGCCGACAAAGAAGGATTTTTGCGCAGTGATACTTCCCTGATTCAGATTTGCGGCCGCGCCGCCCGCCACCTGAACGGCAAAGTGATCCTCTACGCCGATTCGGTAACCGGCTCGATGCGGCGGGCAATAGATGAGATGCAGCGCCGCCGAAAAAAACAAGTTGCTTATAACGAAAAAAATCACATCGTCCCTCGTTCGATCAAGAAAGCCGTTGAACAGTTAGAGGAGTTTACCCGCGAAGCCAAAAAAGAATCTTTAACCCTCATCCGCGAGGACGGCCTGGAATATGCGGCGAAGCAAAATTTACCGCAATTAATTAAACAGCTGGAAACGGAGATGGACACCGCCGCCGCCAATCTTGATTTCGAACTGGCCGCCGCCCTTCGCGACAAACTCTTTGCCCTGCAGGAGATGGCCCCAAAAAAATTATTCTCAGTAAAAGTGAGAAAAAATCTTAAGGAGGGAAGATAGAATGCGGAAGTCAGGAGTCAGAATAAAGGAGAAGTCAAAAGTGCCTCGCAGGTAGGGAACGGTCGCGACCGTTCCGTATAAAGTGTTTTTTATAAGAAAAAAGATTGACCAAAAATTCTGGTTTGCTTATAATCTAAATTGGCGATGTGCGTAGCAAGGATTAACTGACTGTATAGGAAATTGGAAGTTGTTGAAGTGTTCCCCCTTTTTTAAAGGGGGAGTGAGGGGGATTTAGAAAATAATTACTAAATCTCCCCTAACCCCTCTTTATAAAAGAGGGGAATAAAAAGGGGAGGTAAGATGATGAGTAAATGGTTGGTTAGTTTGGGTTGTCTGATGCTTTGCTTAACCGCTTGGGGAACAGCGGCGGAAAAAATTGTTGTCATCGAGACCGGTAAAGGGGTAATCAAATTCAAATTTTTTGAAAAGGACGCCCCAAATACGGTAGCCAATTTTATCAAATTAGCCGGCAGCGGTTTTTATAACAGGCTGACTTTTCACCGGGTAGTGCCTGGCTTTGTCATTCATGGCGGCGACCCGGCGGGTAACGGCACCGGCGGGCCGGGTTACACCATTAAGGCCGAATTCAATTCCCGTCCGCATCTGGAAGGCACGGTGGCGATGGCCCGCTCCACCGACCCCGATTCGGCCGGCAGCCAGTTTTATATCTGTTTGGGACCGCAATCTTTTCTGGACGGTCAGTATACCGTTTTTGGTCAGGTTACCGACGGGATGGAGGTAGTGAAGAAAATTGCGCTGGGTGATGTGATGAGTAAGGTTTACCTTACCGGGGAAAACGCTCCCCAGAAAGCGAAAACCAAAGAGGTGGTTAACTTGACTAAAAATGTTCATTGGTTGGGACATTCGGCTTTCCGCATTGAAGAAGGCGGAAAAATAATCTATCTTGATCCTTATAAACTTAAAACCGGGTCACCAGCCGCCGATTTGATTCTGATCACCCATGAACATTACGATCACTGCTCACCGGATGATGTGAAAAAAATACAAAAAGAAAATACGGTAATCATCACTATTCCGGCCGCGGCAAGTAAAATCACGCCGGCTGGTGAGTTCCCCGGAAAAATTGTCAAATCGGGCGACAAATTAGAAATTCAGGAGACAAAAATCGAGGTTGTGCCGGCCTACAACACCAATAAGACTTTCCACCCGCGCGCCGATAACAAGGTAGGATTTATAATCGCTGTCGGAGATAAAACAATCTATCATGCCGGCGATACCGACTTGATTCCTGAAATGGATAATCTCAAATGCGATATCGCTTTGGTGCCGGTTAGCGGTAAATATGTGATGACCGCCGAAGAAGCCGGTGAAGCAGTAAATAAAATCAGGCCAGCGGTGGCTATTCCGATGCACTACGGGTCAGTAGTCGGTAACCTTAAAGATGCCGAACGGTTTAAAAAACTTTGCGCCGAAAAAAAACCTCCGATAAAAGTGGAAATTTTAAATAAAGAATAGTAGCCGTTTCCCCTCCCTTGAGGGGAGGGGATTAAGGGGAGGGTGTTTACTTTTTTAAACACCCCTCATCCTACCCTCTCCCTCAAGGGGAGAGGGAACATCGAGATGCAACTTTCAATTTCCTATGCAAAAAAATATCGCTTCTTTAATGGAAAAGCATTTCCCCGAAGATGTTTGCCAACTGCTAAAAAGAATTGGTGTATTGGCCGGGGAACATAATTTTTTGGCTTAC
The DNA here is from genome assembly GCA_043810025.1 of Elusimicrobiota bacterium. Classification (GTDB taxonomy): domain Bacteria; phylum Elusimicrobiota; class JBDRON01; order JBDRON01; family JBDRON01; genus JBDRON01. Next base: position 22,867 of record JBDRON010000009.1, on the reverse strand, counting down.
GGTGTCGGCGGGTTTATCCGCGATGTTTTTTTAAACTGGAAAAACCTGGATTTGGATATCAGCCTGGAAGGCGATGGTTTGCAGTTTACTAAAATTCTGGCCAGCCAACTGGGGGCGCGGGTTTATTTTTATCCGAAATATCTTACCGCTTACCTTATCCTCTCTGACGGGTTAAGAATTGATATCGCCACCGCCCGCCAGGAAACTTATTCGCAGCCGGCGGTGATGCCGGTGGTGACCGCCAGTAGTATGCAAAAAGATCTTCGCCGCCGGGATTTTACCCTTAACGCCATCGCCGTGTCTTTGCATCCCCGGAATTACGGGACCCTTTACGATCCCTTTGCCGGGCAGAAGGATCTGGCAAAAAAACTGGTTCGTGTTCTCCACGAAAAAAGTTTTATTGATGACCCGACAAGGATTTTTCGCGCTCTCCGTTTTGCCAGCCGCTACCATTTCGCCATCGAGCAAGAAACCAACAAGCTGCTGCTTGCCGCTTTAAAACGGAATTTGCCTGCGCTGCTTTCCCCGCATCGGCTGCGCGACGAACTGCAAGCTATTCTAGACGAACCGCAAGCCGAAGCAATCCTTCAACAACTGGAAAATCTGGGGGTTTTAAAATACTTTCATCCTGAGCTAAAAATGGTTTCCCCCTGGCCGGATTTAACCACGGCGCAGGAAGGCCTGGCTTTTTTATTACAACCTTTACCGGAAAAAGAAAAAAAAGCTTTTTTTGTCCGTCTTGGCTGGCCTAAAAAAGAACGAAAATGAAAAAACTGACTAAACGTTGGTTACTAGTTATTTTAATTATTTGTTTATACCAAATAATTGTTTTTGCCGCTCGTAAAGCTGGCTACGATTTTGCTTTAACCTGGGGAGGTGAAGGTATCGGGAATAGACAGTTTGTCGAACCGCGCGGCATATTTGCCGATAAAGAAAATAATATTTATTTGGCTGATTCCGGCAATCATCGCATTCAAAAATTTGATAACACCGGAATATTTATGCTCAAGTGGGGGAAAGAAGGCGCTGGAAATGGAGAGTTCTCTTTTCCCTGCGGGTTGGCCGTAGATAATCAAGGAAACATTTTTGTTGCTGACACTTATAATCATCGCATTCAAAAGTTTGACAGCAACGGAAGGTTTATCGCGAAATGGGGGAACAAAGGAAGCAAGGCCGGTAAGTTTAATATGCCCTACAAAGTAGCGATCGACACGAATAACTATGTCTATGTATCAGATACAAATAATTGCCGGATTCAGAAATTCGACAATAGCGGAAAGTTTATTGCGGCCTGGGGCAAAAAAGGCGTTAAGAAAGGCGAGTTTGGCTGGCCAACAGGTTTAGTGGTTAGTAAAACAGGCGCTATCATCGTTGCTGATTCCGACAATAAACGGGTGCAGAGGTTTAACAGTCAAGGTAAACTTTTATCCATCTGGACTACAAAACAAACCTTAAATTCCGAATTCCATTCTCCCCTCGACTTAGCTATTGATCATCAAGGTAATTTCTATCTGGTCGAGGCCCGGGGAAACTGTCTGCGGAAATTTAGCAGCCAGGGTAAATTTTTATGGGAATGGGAAGATTTTGGTTATAACACCGGCGAATTCCACTTCCCTTGCGGCATCGCCGTAGACAGCACGGGGAATATTTACATCGCCGATTCCCGAAATAACCGCGTCCAAAAATTTGTCCCCCATCCATCTTTTTTTAGAAAGTATCTACTTTTTGGCAAATAATTTTGGCAAATAATACAACTTGACTTTTTTTTTAAAAAAAATAGAATAGGTGATACATCGATTATAGACAATCTAAACTTTTTTTCACAAATCACAAAAAACTTGGTTGTTAAAAGTTATCCACAATTGTGGATAACTCGAGAATTTATTGAGGCCGAATGCAAAAAAAATCTTCTTCTACACTCTGGGAACAAGCGGTTAATCTTCTTAAAAAAGATCTGCCGGTCGAAACTTTCGATCTTTGGTTGCAGCCGATCAGGCCGATCTCTTTTGAAAACGGTAAACTGCTTTTAGAAGTGCCTAACCATTTCTTTTCTCAATGGTTAAAAGAAAACTATCAACAGAAAATTGAGGAGATTCTCACCAGTGAAACTGATCAACCGGTAAACATAAACTATCAGGTTATCCAGAGTTTAGATCAAATTCTCAATAAAAAAGATGCTTACCCGGATCCGCTTGTTTCCCCGCAGCCGGAAAGCGCCTTTGAGTCCAGCCAGCTTAACCCCAAATATACCTTTGCCACCTTTGTGGTTGGTCCTTCCAACCGTTTCGCCCAAGCTGCCGCGGAAGCGGTGGCTAAAGATCCCGGCCGAGCCTATAATCCCTTATTTATCTATGGAGGGGTTGGCTTAGGCAAAACCCATCTTCTCCACGCCGTCGGCCACTATATCAAACAACAAAAACCGAAGGCCCGGGTGCTTTATATTACCAGTGAACGATTCACCAATGAAATGATCGATAGTCTTCGGCATGATCGAATGCCGCAATTTCACAATAAATACCGCTCCCTGGATTGTCTGCTGATTGACGACATTCAGTTTTTAGCTAAACGGGAAGGTATCCAGGAAATTTTTTTCCATACCTTTAATGCCCTTTACGACACTCGCAAACAAATTGTTGTTTCTTCCGACGCTACACCAAAAGAAATACCAACACTGGAAGAGCGGCTGCGTTCCCGCTTTGAGTGGGGCGTGATTGCTGATATTCAAACACCGGATCTGGAAACACGTATCGCTATTTTGCGAAAAAAAGCGGAGATGGAGAATTTTTTTGTGCCCGACGATGTGATTCTCTTTATCGCCGGCCAAATTCGTTCTAATATTCGTGAATTGGAAGGAAGCCTGATCCGTATTGTGGCTTTCGCCAGTCTAACCGGCACAGAAATTAGTGTCGATCGGGCAAAAGAGATCCTTAAAGATATTATCACCAAAGACGATTTATCGGCGCCGATAACGATTGAAAATATTCAGAAAATTGTTTCCCGCTATTTCCATTTGGAAGTAAAAGATCTGAAAGGCAAAAAACGTCCGGAATCAATTGCCTTTCCCAGGCAAATTGCGATGTATTTAACCCGGAATCTTAGTGAGTTTTCGACAACGGAAATTGGTGAGGCCTTCGGCGGCCGGGATCATACTACGGTAATGTATGCCTGCGAGAAAATTAAACACAAACTGGATACTGATCCTTATTTTGTTGCCTTGGTTAACAAACTGATCAAACAAATAAAAAGCGGTGATGAATAGGGGAGAGGGGTTGTGGATAAGTATAAAATTACTGTGCGCAAGATTGGTTTTTTAGGTTTTGATTGGTTTAAAACCGGCAATTTTCTTTATTTTAGTTTTGTCTTGTGAGTAAAGCGGAGAAGTTGTTCTGTTTGTCCACGTTCATTCTTGTTTGAGTATTTTCTGGTTTTGGTCCGATACTCCAACAGAAGACAAGCAGTGAAAAACTTATCCACAAATTTTCCCAGTGATGATGTTGATGATGAAGTTTCTATCTAATAAAAAGATAATAATCATATCCTTGGAGGTGAAAGTATGATCAAAGCTAAACGAGAAACGATGACAAAAATAATTTGCAGTAAATCAGAGTTACTGCGTGGAGTAGCTTTAATTCAATCGGCGATTTCTCCAAAGGTCACCTTGCCGATATTATCAAACTTTCTGGTTGAGGTGAAGAATAATAAAATTAAACTTTCGGCAACGGATTTACAGATCGGTGTCAGCTGCATAATCAAAGGGGAAATCCTTTCCGAAGGGTATTTAATTTTACCGGCAAAAAGGGTTGCCGATATAATCAGGGAATTACCGGAGAAGGACATCGAAATTTTTAGCGAACAAAGCGAGAAAGAAACATTTAATGTTTATATTAAATGCGGCAAAACCAGGTTTACCCTTACCGAAATATTATTAGAAGATTATCCGGTATTGCCGGAGTTTAAAGAAGAAAAATCTTTTGCTATTGGAAAGGAAATTCTCAAAGAAATTGTGAAGAAAACTATTTTTGCCACCTCCGTAGACGAAACCAGGTTCATGTTGAATGGGTTATATTTTGTCAGTGAGGAAAAAAACTTGAAAGTCGTGGCAACCGACGGGCGGCGGTTAGCTTATGTGAATAAAAAGGATGTGCTGTCTGTTTCGATGGCGGTTAAATCAATTATTCCTACCAAAACAATCAATGAGTTGATCCGGATATTGGCCAGTGAAGAGGAAGAAACGGTTCGGTTAAGCATGGATGAAAATCAGATTGCTTTTAAAATTGGGCAAACCGTGTTGGTTTCCCGTCTAATCGATGCGATTTTTCCTAATTACGAACAGGTGATACCGAAAGAAATTCAAATAAAAATAAAACTGAATACAGATGAACTACTGTCTGCCACCCGGCGGGTGGCGATACTTTCCGGAGAGAGAACAAGTCAGTCGGTAAAATACCGGTTTAGTGAGAACAAACTGCGAATCATCGCTTCTTTTCCTGGTGTCGGAGAAGCCGAAGATGAGTTGGAAGTAGTTTATCAAGGTGAACCGATCGAGGTGGTATATAATCCCAATTACGTGCTGGATGTTTTAAAAAATATTGAGGCAAAAGAAATTGAACTGCAGTTATCCAACCCGCTTAGTCCAGGGATAGTACGGCCCGCGGAACAAGAAGATTATTTGTGTGTGTTGATGCCGTTACGAAACAACTAACCGGCGAAAAACAAATCCCTTATGTAAAATTCAAAAATAAGTCGTGGGTTATGAGCCGTGAGTCTTGGGCTTAAAAGACTCGATTCTTTCTAAGCTCACAACCCATGACTCATGACCCATAAAAACATCGTATGTTCCTAAAGAAATTAACCTTAATTAGTTTTCGTAATTACACGCAGGATGAATTTCAATTTCATCCCCGATTAAACATATTGACCGGCGCTAATAGGGCAGGGAAAACAACGATTCTAGAAGCTATTTATTGCCTGGTACTCGGTCGTTCCTCGCGAACAACAATGCTGCGGGAAGCTGTTCAGTGGGGCAAGGGAGCCTTTTCTTTGCAAGGGGTGATCGAGAATAATCAGGCCGAAGACGAATCAATAAAAATCATCCTCTCTTCACCACCGGAAAAAAATGAAGTGAAGAAAGAGATTTTCTGGCAGGATAAACCGTTAACTAACATCACGGAATTGTGGCGGCAAATCGGTCTGGTGTATTTTTCCAGCGAGGAACTTTATTTAATTAAAGGCGAGCCGGAAATCCGAAGGCGAATGCTCAATGTTTTATTAAGTCAGCTTAAACCCAATTATTATTTCAGTTATTTGCGTTATCAGCGGAGTTTACGCGAGCGGAACGCCTGTTTAAAACGAATTGTACAAAACCAGTCTGGCGTAAGCGAACTTTTAGCCTGGGATGAAGGTTTAATCAAAACCGGAGAATATTTAACCACGCAACGGATGATGTTAGTGGATAAACTTTCCCAGGAAGCGGGATTAAACTATCCGCAAATCAGCGGCGGCGCCGAGAAGTTGACGATTATCTATCAGCCCTCAATAAAAAGCGATTTTCGTCAGGAGTTAACGGCCAGCCGGCCACAGGAGATGTGTTTGGGGACAACCCTGGTTGGTCCTCACCGGGACGAAGTTGGGTTTTTGCTGGATGGTAAATCACTAAAACATTTCGGCTCACAAGGAGAATGCCGAAGCGCTGTGCTTGCGGTTAAATTGGCCGAGGTGGAAGTTTTTAAGCAAGCAAAGGGTTGGCAGCCGCTGGTTCTATTTGACGATGTATTCTCCGAACTGGACAAACAAAGGCAGGATTTTTTTCTCCGCTGTTTAGATCACGGGTTTCAGTGTTTTATCACGACAACTCACCTGCCTTCCGGATGGATGGATTTAAACGATCCGGCAAAGAAAATATTTCAACTTGAGCCCCAAAATGTGCTATAATATGAGCGTCTCATAAAAAGGAAATAGGTTTTAAGGTTTAGAAGGTTTTGAAAGATTTAAAGATTTTTTGTGTTACTTTCTAAACCTTTAAACTTTGTAACTTTCTAAACTTTCTAACTTTAATTTAATTATGCCTTTAATTTCTGCTGGAGCGGTTTTAGAACGGTTGTTAGCAAAAATGGGATGGGATGAGAAAACCTCAACCATCTACCATTTTTGGGACGAAGAGTTAGGAAATTTAGTTTCCTGGGCGCCGCTGGTGGGAGTAAAAAGCGGTAAATTATATGTCCAGTCCGGTTCCTCGGTTGTTCGGCAGGAAATAATCTTCCGCAGTAAAGATATTTTAAAAAATTTGAATCAACGGATCGGCGAAAAACGGCTGAGAGAAATCAAATTTGTTTAGATAATGTAGGGAACGGTCGTGACCGTTCCGCACAACAGGAGAAAACAAGGTGAAAAAGAGGAGGAAAAAAGAAATGAACGAATTGGTTGAGGATAAAATCCAAAACAAAGGCGCCGATGCTTATGATGCTTCTAAAATACAGGTCTTAGAAGGGTTGGATGCTGTCCGCAAACGGCCGGCGATGTATGTCGGTTCAACCGGAGCGCTGGGGTTACACCACCTGGTTTACGAGGTGGTGGACAACTCGATTGACGAGGTCCTGGCCGGATATTGCAAAAATATTGATCTGACTATGCACCGGGACGGTTCGGTGACTGTCTTGGACGATGGACGGGGTATTCCGGTTGATCCGCATCCAAAATTCAAAAATATGTCGGCCTTGGAAGTGGTGATGTCCAAACTGCATGCCGGCGGCAAGTTTGATAACACCTCTTACAAGGTTTCCGGCGGATTGCACGGGGTTGGGGTCTCGGTGGTTAATGCTTTGGCCGAATGGCTGGATATCGAGGTTTATCGGGATGGTAAAATTTATTTCCAGCGGTATGAACGGGGTAAATCCCAGGCCGCGGTGAAAGCTACCGGTGATACCGATGACCGGGGAACCAAGGTCACCTTTAAGCCCGACGAGAAAATTTTTGAGACCACCCAATTTAGTTTTGATACAATCTCCAACCGTCTGCGTGAATTGGCCTTTCTCAATGCTGGAACCAGGATCAGTATAATTGACGAGCAAACCGATAAAGAACACACCTTCAATTATGAAGGCGGGATTGTTGCTTTTGTTAAATATTTGAATACCAACAAAAATCCGCTTCATCCCAATCCGGTTTATTTTTCTAAGGTTAAAGATGATGTCACTGTGGAAGTAGCCTTGCAATACAACGATGGCTACGGTGAACAGATTTTTTCTTTTGCCAACAATATCAACACGATCGAGGGCGGTACCCATTTAACCGGTTTTAAGTCGGCGTTGACCAGAGTAATTAACGATTATATTCGAAAAAAAGAACTGACCAAAAAAGAAGTTACCTTGAGCGGTGAGGATGTGCGGGAAGGGATGACCACGGTAATCAGTGTAAAGTTGTCCCAGCCGCAATTTGAAGGACAAACTAAAACCAAGCTGGGTAATTCGGAAGTGGAAGGAATTGTCAAATCGGTGGTCGGCGAATGTTTGGGCAACTTTTTGGAGGAAAATCCCTCGGTGGCCAACAAAATCACTGAAAAAGCTGTAACTGCCGCTGAAGCGCGCGAAGCCGCGCGGCGGGCCCGGGAACTCACCCGGCGCAAAGGGGCTTTAGATTCGGCCTCCCTGCCCGGGAAGTTGGCTGATTGCGCCGAACGCAATCCGGAAAGAGCGGAAATTTACCTTGTGGAGGGCGACTCCGCGGGGGGTAGCGCGAAACAAGGCCGCGACCGCAGTTTTCAAGCCATCCTGCCTTTAAAAGGAAAAATTTTGAATGTGGAGAAATCCCGGCTGCACAAAATTCTTTCCAACGAAGAAATACACACGATTATTACCGCGATGGGTACCGGTATCGGCACGGAAGAATTTAATCTGGCCAAACTGCGCTATCATAACAGACTTTTAATGTCCGATGCCGCCGTGGACGGCGCGCATATCCGGACTATGCTGTTGACCTTTTTTTACCGGCAGATGAAGCCGCTGGTGGAACAGGGCTATATCTATATCGCTCAGCCGCCGTTGTTCAAAATTAAAAAAGATAAAAAAGAGATGTATTTGGGAAGCGAAGAACAATTGGATAAATATCTGCTGGAGCAAGGTATCAATGAGGCAAAACTTTATCGCTTGCAGGAGAAGAAGGAAGTTTTGGCTTACGAGGAAAAAGAGCTCAAAGAAATCTTGGCAACATTTATGGCCATCGAATCTTTGATGCACAAGTTGGTGAAAAAAGGGATAAACTGGGAAGAGTTTTTGGAATTACGGAAAAAAGATGCCCTGCCTCTCTATCGGGTGAAGACGGCGGAAGGAGAAAAATTCTTTTATTCCGATAAAGAACGGAAGGATTTCATCGCCGCCTATGTGGCTGAGAAGAAAAAAACGGAAACGGAAGCTCCGGTGGAAACAGGTGATCAGGCCGAAGAGCCGGACTTGAATATCCGGGATCTCTGGGAATTAAAAGATTTGGATACCCTGTTAAAAAAACTGGAAAAAAACAAAGTGGACACAAATTTATATTACCCGAACGAAAAAAAGAAGAGTTTTTACCGCTTGAAGTATGTCGATGAACCGATCGAAGCGGAGATCAGTTCTTTAAAAGAGCTGGCCGAAGCGGTTAAAGCCCAGGGCTTGCGCGGGGTGACGATCCAACGCTACAAAGGGTTGGGAGAAATGAATCCAGAGCAGCTTTGGGAGACAACCATGGATCCAGCCCGCCGCAAACTCTTGCAGGTAAAACTGGACGACACAGTCGCCGCCGAACGCATTTTCACCACCCTGATGGGTGACCAGGTAGAACCCCGGAGAAATTTCATTCAAACCCACGCCCTGGAAGTGAAGAATCTGGATATTTAGAGAAGGCAGGTGTAAGGTTTAAGGTGTAAGCGGTAAGGTTAAGAAAATTAAAATGTAAGAGTCAAGGGAATATGGATAAAAGCGCAGTTTTAGTGATTATTCAGGATTTTAAAAAAGCGCTTGAATCCAAGGCGATAAAAATAAAAAGAATTGTTCTTTATGGATCCTATGCTTCTGGTAAGTATCGGGAAGGCAGTGATATTGATCTGGTGGTTATCTCCGATGATTTTAGAGATAAAAGTTATTGGGAAAGAATCGATCTGCTTTCCGATGCCATCTACGAGGTTTTTAAGCCGATTGAGGCGGTGGCGATGACTTCCGAGGAATGGGAAAAAAAAGATTCAATGATCGTTGATTTCGCCCAAGATGGAGAAGTCGTTTTTGCGGCGTAAGAGATTATAAGGTATGGCCATGACCATTTCTTGCCTAATATGCAGTTGGAGATGTGATGTATAACTGGTCTGTTGATGAAAGAAATTTCAAAAAACTTGATCCTCAAGGATATGCAACTTGGAGGATAGAACAGATGATCAATTATGGGGAGGCTGGAGAAAAACTTAATGAAAAGTTAGTCCGCAAACATTGGAAAAAAATAAAAAACCGTATTGATCCATATTATCGAGAGTTTTTGGAGTTGCTTTTATGGCCGAACCGAAAGAAAAAAGCATTTTAACCGATAATCAAAAAAAAGTTTTGGAAGCGATATCCAAGGAAAAATATTTTGTGGAAAAGTTCTATTTGGCTGGCGGGACTGCTCTGGCTGAATTTTATTTAAAACATCGCCTTTCCGAAGATATTGATTTGTTTAGCGAGAAACATGAGATTGATCCGGTTACTATCTCTAGGTTTTTTGAAAACAAGTCTAAAACTTTGCAAATAAAAAAGATTGAAACTAAGCGAGTTTTTGGCCTTTACAGTTTCTTTTTACATTTTCTTCACCATGAAATATTGAAAGTGGATTTCAATTATTATCCCTTTCCTAGGATTGAAAAGGGGGTAAAGTTTAACCAATTGGAAATAGAAAGTATTTATGACATAGCAGTGGATAAGGTTCACACTGTTGTGATGAAGCCAAGAGCAAGAGATTTTGTTGATATTTATTTTGTTATAGAAGAAAAAGGCTATGGTTTTAGGGAATTGTTGATGCAAGCAAAAGCAAAATTTGATTGGGATATTTCTTTAATTGATTTGGGCGCAAGGTTTGTTGAGGCCGCGAAATTAACTGATTATCCGTATATGTTGAAAAAAATTGACCACAAGAAATGGCAGAGTTTTTTTCTCGAAGAAGCGAAAAAATTAAAAAACGAAATATTTGAGTAATGTAAAACCAACAAGGAGAAAAACAAAATGGCCGATTCAACTGATGAACCGAAAAATTTATCGTTGCAGGTTTCACCGCGGAATATTGAAGATGAGATGAAAGAGTCCTATATGGACTATGCGATGAGCGTGATCGTTGGCCGGGCCCTGCCCGATGTGCGCGACGGGTTGAAGCCGGTGCATCGGCGGATACTTTTTACGATGAAAGAGATGGGACTGGTGCATAATAAACCGTATAAGAAAAGCGCCCGCGTCGTCGGTGATTGTTTTGTGAAGGATACGATGGTGGTTACTCAACAGGGATTATTGCCGATTCAGGATATTCAAAGAGGGGATTTTGTTTATACGCAAAATGGCCTGCAGAAAGTTAGCGAACTTTATGAGATGCCGAAAAAAGAGTTAATCAAAATTTCTTTGGACAACGGCGTTTACAATGTTGTTACCCAATCGCAGATGTTTAAAGTTATTGACGCCAATCTGCAGTTGCAGTGGAAAGAGGCCAAAGAACTTACGGAAAATGACTATATCGTCATGCGCTCGGTTTTTCCGGAGATCAAGGAAGATGTTCCTCTTTCCTGCCCCAATGGCTTTGCTCCAGTCTTAAATACTCAGGTAGCTTATTTATTGGGACAGTTAATTTCCGACGGGTGGGTGGAAAAGGGATATAACCGTGGGAAAGGTTTTAGGATCGGTTTTTGTTCTTCCTGTTCGCCAGTGATTAAAAAAATCCAAAAAATTTTAAAGGCCGAATTTGGCTATGAAGCGACGATAGAAGAAAAAAGAAAAATAATTGCTAAAGCTAAAACACTCTATTCGATCAGGATAAACAGTTCTGAACTTAACAACTTTATCCTTAAAGCTTTTGGTTTAGAAAATGTTTCCGCGCCAACGAAGTTCATTCCCAATCAAATATTCAATTCTCCCCGAAAAGTTATTTTTAACTTTATTAGCGGTTTGATCGATGGTGATGGCTCAATTCATAAAGAGAGAAATGTTATTCATTATGGTTCAGTCTCGGAAAAATTGATTGACCGCCTGCAAGTTCTTTTGCAGTGTTTAGGTATCGTCGGCAGAAAATATTCGGATTTTAATACTGTGAACAGAGGCGGGACGGTTAATGGGCGGGAAGTAAAAGGAAGGAATCCCTTCCACTCTTTAGAGTTTTCGGGAAGAAATGCGGCTTTATTGGCGGTGCAATTGAATCTTATCGATACGCAGAAAAATGGCCGGTTAAAAAAGATTATTTCCAGTGATAAAGATCCCGGTAAATATGGGGTTATTCCTTTTGCCGGGCAAGCGGCTTTTGCCGAATTAACTAAAAAACATATCGGTTCAGGCTGGTTTTTATCCAGGGACGGTAAAAAATTTAGAATGGGGATAAAATATCCCGGTGGGAGTAAGATTCGTTACTCCAAAGATTTGAAAGTTAAAAATTTAGCTAAATCGCAAATCGAGGATTGGCGGATAAAAGACAAGCTGGGCAAAATTGGCTCACCGTTAGCGGAAATTTTTAACAATATTTCTGATCAGGGATTATACTTTATTAAGGTTAAAAATTTGGAAACGCTGCCCGCTGAAAAAACCTTTGATATTCAAGTGGAAAAAGATCACGAGTTTATTGCTAACGGGATGCTTTCCCATAATTGTCTTGGGAAGTATCATCCGCACGGGGATATGGCGGTTTATGATGCGATGGTGCGGATGGCCCAGGAATTTTCCTTACGTTATACTTTAGTGGAGGGGCAGGGAAATTTTGGCTCAATTGACGGAGACCCGCCGGCGGCGATGCGTTATACTGAGGTGCGGTTGGATACCATGGCTGATCAGCTGTTAAACGATATTGATAAAAATACCGTAGATTTTACTCCCAATTATGACGGTTCGATGACCGAGCCGGTAGTTCTGCCGGCTTTGCTCCCCAATCTTCTGGTGAACGGTTCCAGCGGTATTGCCGTGGGGATGGCCACCAACATCCCGCCCCACAATTTAGGCGAAATTATTGACGGAATATTTTTATATATCGACAACCCGGAGATTGAAATTTTAGATTTAATGAAAGTGATTAAAGGGCCGGATTTTCCGACGGCTGGTGTAATCTGCGGGAAAAAAGGTATCCGGGATTATTTCCAGACCGGCCGCGGTTCGCTAACCATTCGGGCGGTCACCGAAATTGAAGAGATTCATGGGGGCAAAGAGGCGATCATTATCCGCGAACTGCCTTACCAGGTAAACAAGGCTGTGCTTCTGGAAACGATTGCCGGTTTGGTGCGGGAGAAAAAGTTAGACGATATTTCCGATCTTCGCGATGAGTCCGACCGGGACGGGATCCGGGTAGTGATCGAACTGAAACGGGATGCGAATACTCAGATTGTTTTAAACCAGCTGTATAAACATACCCAAATGGAGACTTCCTTCGGGGTAATTATGCTGGCGCTGGTGGGCAACCGGCCGCGGGTGCTTAATCTCAAAGAGATCCTGGCCTGTTATCTGGATTACCGTAAATCGGTGATTATTCGGCGGACCCAGTTTGAATTGGAGAAAGCCGAAGCCCGGGCGCACATCCTGGAGGGTTTAAAAATCGCGCTGGACAATTTGAACAAGGTAATAAAAGTTATTCGGGAATCCAAAGATGTGGATCTGGCCCGGATCAATTTAATGAATGAGTTTGGCTTAAGTAAAATCCAGGCGCAGGCCATTCTGGATATGCGCTTGCATCAGTTAACCGGCCTGGAACGGAAAAAAATTGAAGACGAATATTTAGAGTTGATCAAAACCATTGAACGGTTGCGCTCAATTTTAGCTGATCCGAAGAAAATTTTAGCTGTGATCAAAGAGGAACTCCAGGAGCTGAGGAAAAAATTTGCCGATGAACGCCGGACAAAAATTATTGCCCAGGCTGTAGAGATGGAACTGGAAGATTTAATTCAGGAAGAGGATGTGGTGGCGACGATCTCCCACGCCGGGTACATCAAGCGGCTGCCGGTTTCCACTTATCAGGCTCAGCGGCGGGGCGGTAAAGGAATTACCGGGATGACCACCCGCGAGGAAGATTTTGTTGAGGATATGTTTGTCACTACCACCCATGCCTATCTGCTCCTCTTTACCAATCTGGGCCGGATCTATTGGATCAAGGTTTACGAAATTCCTGAGACCGGACGGACAGCGAAAGGCAAAGCGATTGTTAATCTGGTCCGTTTTTCTTCGCCGGAGGAAAAAATTACTACCGCCATACCTATCCGGTCTTTCGAGCAGGAAAAAGAAAGTTTTCTCTTAATGGCCACTAAACAAGGGGTAGTGAAAAAAACCATGCTGGCTGAATACAGCCGGCCGCGGCCGAGCGGGATTATTGGAATTAATCTGGATGAAGGAGATTCTTTAATCGGGGTTGAACATATCGTTGGTAAAGAAGAGATTATTTTAGCCACTAAACAGGGGATGGCGGTGAGATTCCCGGAGAGCCAAATCCGGAGTATTGGCCGCGGCGGCCGCGGGGTAAAAGGAATAACCTTGCGCAAAGGCGATGAGGTGGTCGGGATGGAAGCGGTCAGTCTCAAGGATATTTTGTTGACGGCCACGGAGAACGGTTACGGCAAAAGAACAGAAGTTAGCGAGTACAGAATTGTCCATCGCGGGGGAATAGGCGTGCACAATATCAAGTGCAGTGAGCGCAATGGGCTGGTAGTCGGAATTAAGAAAGTGGAGAACAATGACGAAATTATGTTAATGACGGCCCAAGGGATGACTATCCGCCTGCCGGTAAAAGGGATTTCGGTAATTAGCCGCAATACCCAAGGGGTGCGCCTGGTCCGGCTGGAAGAAGGCGACAAATTAGCGGCCATCGCCCATATCGCTAAAGAAGAGGTAAAAGAGGCGGGTCAACAATCACATTAGAAAAGGATCAAAATGACCAATTTTGTTCCCATTCAGCATATCGCCGATGTCGGGATTACGGCTTATGCGAAAGATTTAAATAAACTTTTTGTTCATTGCGCCGAAGGGATGTTCTCCTTGTTGGTGGATTTAAAAACAGTTCGCCCAAGGGTGAAAGAAGTTGTCAAAATCAAGTCGGCAAACCAGGAAGAACTATTGATTAAATGGTTGAACGAACTGCTTTACTTTACGGAAACCCACAAAGAAGTATTTTGCAAATTTAAGATCATTAAACTTAGCGCCCGTAATTTAATTGCCGAGGTTTGGGGTGAAAAAATTGAACCAGGCCGGCACCAATTTGGCTTGGAAATAAAAGCCGCTACCTATCACAATTTAGAAATTAAACATACCCCCCGCGGCTACGAAACTACAATAATTTTTGATATATAGTTCCTTTAAAAATCACCCCTCACCCTGTCCTCTCCCCCAAGGGGCGAAGGAGTATCAAGAACCCGATGATTAAAATTTCTTTAGACCAGTTAAAAAAAATTGATGACTATCGTTGGTTAATCCCGCCGGTCGGTGAAATGAAGGTTCCGGGATTGATTTATGCGACGGAACAGATGCTGCCCAAGGTTGTCGAAGATAAGGCGTTAGATCAAGTGGCCAATGTGGCGGCGTTGCCGGGGGTTGTCGGCAAATCGTTGGCGATGCCTGATATTCATTGGGGTTACGGGTTTTGTATTGGCGGGGTGGCGGCGATGGATGTGAACCAGGGGGTAATCTCTATGTGCCGTCGGGGATCGGCTCGACGGGAAAAATCAATTTAAGCAAGGACGAAGTAAAACAGGTTTTAAAAAAAGGCGCTCGCTGGGAGGTGGAACACGGTTTTGGGGAACAAACAGAGTTGGGGTATATTGAGGATCAAGGAGCCATCGAGGAAGCTGAACCGGAATTGGTCAGCCAACGGGCTTTGGAACGGGGACGAGAACAATTGGGCACCCTTGGTTCGGGCAACCATTTTCTGGAGATCCAAGCGGTGGAAGAAATTTTTGATCAAAAAATTGCCGAGACTTTCGGGTTATTTTTAGGACAGATCATCGTAATGATCCATACCGGTTCCCGCGGCTGCGGGTACCAGATTTGCGACGATTATTTAGTGTTGATGGCGGAGGCGGCCCGCCATTATAAAATCGATTTGCCCGATCGTCAGTTGGCTTGCGCCCCGATCAATTCGGTGGAAGGACGAAATTATTTTCAAGCGATGGCGGCGGCGGCCAATTATGCCCGGGCCAACCGTCAAATTATTGCCCATCGGATAAAAGAAAGTTTCCTTCAGCAATTAGCTTTATCCCCGAAAGACTTGGGGATGAGAACCGTTTATGATGTTGCCCATAATCTGGGCAAGATTGAAGAACATCTCTACGATGGGAAAAAAGTAAAAGTTTGCGTCCACCGGAAAGGGGCAACGCGTTCCTTACCCGCTGGACATAAGGATGTGCCGGCTGTTTATCGCGCTGTTGGACAACCGGTGCTGATTCCCGGGACAATGGGTACAGCCTCCTACTGTTTAGTCGGGACGGAACAGGCTTCAAAAGAAAGTTTTGCCTCTACCTGTCATGGCGCCGGCCGGACAATGAGTAGAAGTAAAGCGGCGAAACAAGCGCGCGGGCACGAAATCCAAAAACAGTTGATGGAGCAAGGGATTCTCGTCCGGTCGGGTAACTACAAAGGAATAGCCGAGGAAGCCCCTTTTGCCTACAAAGATGTTTCCTTGGTAGTCGAGGTTTGTCAGCAGGCCGGTCTAGCGCGCAAAGTAGCGAAGTTTCGGCCGCTAGCGGTAATTAAGGGGTAAAACAAGCGGCAGAACAGACTTTAAGCACAGGAAATTCAATGTTGTTGAAGTTTTCCCCCTTTTAAAAAGGGGGACTGAGGGGGATTTAGAAAAAGAGGGAAAACAACTGCACAGCAGGTTTGTAAAGTTCCAAGCGAAGTTCGGACTAACTTCTAATATGAGATCAAAAATCCTCATAATCTTATTAACCATGGTTTTTTCGGCGTCTTCTCTTCCTTCGGAAGGGAAAGAGGCTTTCTTTGCCAGCGCTTACGAGAGTTATCGGCAGGGTAATTTGGAAGAAGCGGTAAATATCTATCAGCAGATACTTGCTGAAGATCGGGAGTGTTTAACGGCTCATCTTAACCTTGGGATTCTTTTAGACAGTTTAGGACGGAAAGAAGAATCTCTTGCTCACTGGCGGATAGCCGGCGATTTGGATCCGGCAAACAAAAACATTTTAGGCAAACTGGGTTGGGCAAATTATTTTACCGGGGATTTCCCGCAGGCGAAAAAATATTTTGCCCAAGCAATTGAAGTGGATCAAAACGATTGGGAGGCGCATCTCGGGCTGGCCCGCTGCTGTGATGAACTTCAGGAATGGGAAGAAGCCGAGAAAGAATATTATCAGTCGGCTTTGGCTAATCCGCACTCTTCCCTGCCTTTTTTTTATTTAGCGCAATTTTACGAACAGAAAAATTTGCCCAAAGCTGCTTTGGCCGCTTATCAACTAGCTAAAAAATGTGACTATTATTTTTGGGAAGCGGGCGAAAAATTAAAGAAAATCAACCGTAATTTTACTCCCGCTGATCAGCTAAATTCCGCTGGTGAAATTGCTCCGGAATATCTGGAAAAAATAATGAATCTGGCGATCTGGGGTAAAAATAAAACAAACGGTCTGCTCAATGACGGTGATAAAAATGCGGTAACTAAGAAGCCAAAGGGAAAAGGGGCATTTTTACAAGTCGGATTGTTTACTACTGAGCTGGGACGGAAGAATCTGAAAAAAAAGATCAGTTTTTTGGCCCAAGGCGGCGAGTTTGTCGTTAAAGGGGGGCGAACCGGAAAAATTTATTTTTACGGAAATACCGGAAAAAAAAGCAAAGGCCGGTGGCGGGTGGAATTTTCCAAACAAACTCAAAAGGTTAAGCTGGTCAACGCTCAAGGTGTGGTAAAATTCATTTCCTCCGGACCAATAATCATTGAGCCGGAGACGAACAATTTCGATCTTCTCCTGGACGATAATTGGAAATCTTATCGGGGTAAATTAAAGATAGTTGCTTATAAAAACGGTTTTATTTTAATTAATATCATCAATGTGGAGGATTATCTTCACGGCGTAGTACCGGTGGAGATGATTACCACCTGGCCGATGGAGGCTTTAAAAGCCCAGGCCGTAATGTCCCGCAGTCTAGCCTTGTACATGAAAAAAATTGGCCGGGCGCATCGGCGGGAAGGCTACGATCTTTGCGATTCGCAGCATTGCCAGGTTTACCGCAGTAAAAAAGAAGAAACACCCCGGACAAGGTTAGCCGTGGAGTCTACGCGAGGCAAGGTTCTTTTGCACAAAGGTAAACCGGTTAACTTGTTTTATTCCTCAAATTGCGGCGGTGTGGTGAGGGATTGCCGGGAGATGGACGGGTGGGGGGCATTTTCTTTTCTTAAAACATTTGTGGATACAGAAAGCGGAACTCCTTTACCCTGCTCTCCCTGGGAATGGGATCGCTGGTTACGGGAAAACCCCAAAGTTGTTTGTAAAACATCCGAAGATGTTTTTCCGGCGGAGTTTCGTTGGGCGCGTGTGGTTACCCCTGAGGACTTTCTGCCTTCTATTAACCGGAAAGTGGGAAGAATAGCTCAGATAATTCCTTTGCAGCGCGGTCGTTCCGGGCGAGTGAACAGTATGAAAATTATCGGTGATAAAGGGGAGTATATTGTCTCCGGTGATTATCAAATCCGAAAAATAATTAAAGGCAAACCATTCCGCAGCACTTTTTTTGTTATCGATACCGAGCGGGGCAAAGACAATAAAACAATTAATTTTGTTTTTTGGGGCGGCGGCTGGGGCCACGGAGTCGGCTTTTGCCAGTCCGGAGCCGCCGGGTTGGCCAGCCAAGGCAAAGGCTATCAACAGATTTTAAAATATTATTTCCCGGATTTGGAGATGTCTTAGTCAATAAAACTCAGGTCATGAGTTGTGGGTCTTGGGTTGTGAGTTTAAAGGAATCAAGTCTTTTAAGCTCAAGACTCATGACGCGTAACCCACGACGAGTTTTGCCGTTTCAGGATTTCTCTTGACCCTCGGCTGATATTGGTTTAGAATATAATAATGTTCAGAAAGAAGCTTAGATACTGGCTGCCGGTTGTCGTCTGGGCGGGGGTAATTTTTTCTCTTTCCAGCATTCCAAATCTCAGCACAAATTTAGGAACAATTGATTTGGTTTTGCGCAAGCTTGCTCATCTCACGGAGTATGCGGCACTTACCTTGCTTTTGCTGCGGGCTTTAATTAATACCACAGGTTTTAGCTGGAGGAAGAGTCAAATTTATTCCTTAAGCGGAGCCGCGTTTTACGCTGTTTCCGATGAGCTTCATCAGAGTTTTGTTCCCACGCGAGGTCCCTCCGTTTTTGATGTCGGGATTGATTGTCTTGGGGTAATTTTGGCGCTCGGCTTAAGCGTTTGGTGGCGGAAGAAAAAAACAGGTTTTATCTGCCTTTTGCTTTGTTTTTTCCTTTCCGGGTGCGGTGTTGATTATACCTGGCGGAAGGCCGATAAATTGGAGAAGGAAAAAAATTACAGCGCGGCAATTACGGCCTACCGGAAAATTATTACTAAATATTCTTCCTCGCCATATCTGCCGGAAAGTTATTACCGAATCGCCCGGATCTGGCAGCTGCAAGAAAGACTGGTCCAGGCGAGGGAAAATTATCAAGTATTGATTGGTAGTTTTCCAGCGAGCGATTGGGGTCTGCGGGCCAGAGAGGAAATAACGGCTTGTTATGATTATTTTCCTTTGGTTGAGGGAAATTATTGGTTAGATGTCGATTCGGAAAGCGGCGGGAAATATTATCGGGCAGAAATAAAGTGCGGGAAGAAGCAGGGAAAAGAATTTAAATTAATTAGCAGAATTTTTGCCGGTGAAAAACTGGTGGGCAAACAAGAAGTGATTTATCAAAAAAGCAAGGATGGCTTGTCTATGTCAAATTCGCCAGGAAAAACATTTTTCCAAACCATAGCGGCGCCAATCAAAAATGGAGAAAGCTGGGTTTCTACTCTGGATGGTGAAAAAATCCGCTTGACGATTATTTCCTGTCGGGAGAAAGTTAAGGTTCGGGCTGGTCAGTTTGATGATTGCCTAAAAATAAAGCAGCAACCTTTAGACTATCCTTCTTCCTGGCGGTTCGATTATTACGCCCCCCAAGTTGGCCGAATTCTGGTAACCCAAGCCGGTAATACCGGTAAGCAGGAAACCCGCAGCACCGAACTGCTCAAATATCAACTAAAATCTGAATAGGATGAAAGAACAAGAAATTTTTGATTTTGTCGATAATAAGGTTATCTACCAACGCGGGCTGGATTATTATCAGCAGGGCTGTGTGGCAGATTTTGAGAAAAAAGACAACCGGATTACCGCTGAAGTCCGGGGCACGAGTTGGGATCCTTATCGGGTCGGCATTCAGCTTGGTGAAAATGACGAGGCGGTTAATGCCTGGTGTAATTGTCCCTACTCTGGAGACGGGGTCGAGATCTGCAAACATATTGCCGCGGCGCTGATTTATCATCAGAACGAAAACAAAGCGCTGGAAAACCCGATTATCGTTAAGCGAAGAAGTTTTGATCAGGATAAAATTGTTAAATTAACGCCGGCGAATCAGTATCAATCCGCCAAATTTAATTTCCAGGATTATCTGCAGCAATTTGTTTTAAAAAAGATCGATGATCGCGATGAAGAAAAACACTGCTTGGTTTTTGTTATCCAGGAAATAAAAACCGATCCGGCGGGCCAGGGATCTTATTTAGCTATTTATCCGGAACTGCGATATTTTAGAACGGAGGGCGGGCCAGCCAGATTTAGCAAGTTCGACGGAAATAAAACAATTGAACCTTGCAGTGAAAGCGAAAAAGCGTTGTTGTATAAATTAAAAGATAAAGGTAAAAAAGAGGATTTTTTCAACCACATCGATTTTTTATTGGAGAACAACTGCAGCCTTTATTATAAATCAGGCAGTAGTTACCTGACGGTAAAATTTGAAGAAATAAAAAAGCTGCAAATAAGTTTTAAGTTGTACCGGCAAAGCCTGAATGAAATATTTTTTTATCCGGTAATTGAGATTTTAGGAACAGAACAAGAAACTTTTGTGAGAATGGATGAAAATTGTTTGCTCAACAGCAAAGGTTTGACAGTCACAATCATTAGGAATGACGGAAAAATATTTTATAAAAGAACCAGCGAGTTCTACTACGCGCTATCCCAGGTTTTGAGACGTCAAAAAGAAGGCTTCACCTATACGGCTATTCTAAAACTGAAGGAGTTTTTTCAAGAAAATTGTCCGTCCGAGATCAATATTCTGTTTGAGGCTAAATCAATCCGGATGATTTATCCGGTGCCCAAACCCTTGATCGAAGTTGACTATAACGGAGTTGTCAAAATGTTTTTTGTCTACCAGGGAGAAGAAGCGCTTAGAGAATCACCCAACACGTTGATTGCCCTTGGCCAGGGAAAAAATGAGTTTATAGTCGCTAAGCGGCACCAAGTCTATGAGGATATGGTTTATGAATATTTTGTTAAGCGGTATAAATCCATCTGGAGCAGACAACGCCATTTTAACCGTGACCTGCTTTTGTTGGAAATGAAAATACCGGAATTTTTAGCGCGCTACGGCCCAGGGATTATGAAGGAGGGAATAGAAATCCGGCTGAAAGGAAGAAAGAATAAAATTAGCGGAGTTGGCGGAAAAATTTTTGTTTCGGTTGGTTCTGGCGTCGATTGGTTTGATCTGTCGGTCAGATATTTGAATTCGGAGGGAAAAGAAAGCAGGATCAATTTGGATTTGCCGGCAATCCAGCAAGGGTTGCTGGGTATCGGCGACAGTTATGCAATTGTTAAAAAAGAAGATATTGAGAAGCTCCGCCGGCTTTTGGCCGAGGGGATGAACACTAAGGGAGAGTTAAGGGTTTCCAAGTACAATTTCCGTCTGATCGATCTGCTCTATCAGGACATCCGGGATAACAGCAATAGCGAAATAGAAACCAGCAGAATGATTGGCCGGCAATTAAAAAAATTCGATAAAATCGAAAATTATCCGTTGTCGAAAAATTTCAAAGGCAAACTGCGTCATTATCAGCAAGCCGGCTACAATTGGCTTAATTTCCTTAATCAATACAAAATCAACGGTTGTTTGGCCGACGATATGGGGTTGGGTAAAACAGTCCAGACCCTGGCGTTTTTACAAAAATTGAAAGAAGAAAACCGGCTGAACATAGCGCTGATCGTTGTGCCGGTGACCACAATTTCCAACTGGGAAATTGAAATTAAAAAATTTACCCCGAACTTAAAATATCTTTTATACTACGGACAGGATCGCCGGAAAGATTTGGAACATCTGAAAAAGTACGATTTGATTGTTCTCAGTTATCATACCCTGCGCAACGATATAGAATTATTTGCCCGAAACACTTACGGTTACATTATTCTGGATGAAGCACAGAATATCAAAAACAGTCATTCTTTAACTTTTAAGGCCATCCGCGCCTTGAAAGCCGGCCACCGGCTGTCTTTGACCGGTACGCCGCTAGAAAACAACACGATGGAGTTGTGGTCGCAGATGGATTTTTTAAACCCTGGTTTATTGGGTACTTTGAATGATTTCAAAAAAAAGTTTACCAAACCAATCGAAATTTATCGGGATAAAGAAGCAACCGAAAATCTAAAAAAAATGATTTTCCCTTTTATCCTGCGCCGGAAAAAAGAAACGGTGCTTAAAGATCTGCCCAGTAAATCGGAGATAATTTTGTATTCGGAAATGGAGGAAGCTCAACAGAAAGTTTATCAACATTATCGTCAATATTTTCAGGAACGGATTGCCGGTAAAATTGAGCAGGACGGGATTGAAAAATCAGCCATCGCCATCTTTACCGCTTTGCTAAAACTGCGTCAACTGGCGTTGTTCCCGCGCCTGGCGGACAAAAAACTACAGGTAGTTCCATCCTGCAAGTTTGAGAATTTGAAAAATTTGATTGAAGAAATACTCGAGGAAGATCATAAAATACTGGTTTTTTCTCAGTTTATCGAGCCGCTGAAAATAATCGAGAAGTTCATTTTGGAGAAAAAATTTAATTATTGCTATATTGACGGTTCGTCCAGCCCGCAGCAGAGAAAAACCGAGATTAAAAAATTCCAGGAGAAGCCGGAAATAAAACTTTTTTTACTATCCTTGAAAGCCGGGGGGATCGGAATAAACTTAACGGCGGCAGATTATGTTATTTTGTTTGATCCCTGGTGGAACCCGGCGGTGGAAACCCAGGCTATTGATCGCACCCACCGGATCGGCCAGACCAGGAAAGTCATCGCTTATAAGATGATTGTCAAAAACACCGTCGAGGAAAAAATATTGGAGTTGCAGGAGAAGAAAAAAAATCTGGTCCAGGAAATTATCACCACGGAAAGCAAATTCTTTAAATCTCTGAGCAAAGCGGATATTATCGACTTATTTAAATAATAAATAATTAGCAGGTTTTATTGATTACACTATCCCCGAATATCCATATCGGCTGTTGCTCTTGGATATCCATAGAAGCCAACTGCATACCCGCCAACCAGTAAATATTTAACTTTTTTTAACGGATCTTCCCTATTAAGTTGATAAATATTTTCTGCGAATCATATTGAAATTATAGGCTGTTTTCGCTCAGTAGCGAGTTTTTTCTTAGTGTCTACATTTACCCCTTTAAAGGCTAAAACATCGGGCAAGGTAAC
>JBDRON010000008.1:0-22292 GCA_043810025.1 Elusimicrobiota bacterium | reverse complement strand
TAAATAAATTCCACTTTCATTAAATGGGTAGAGCAGGAGATACAGGGATCGTAGGCCCGGGCCAGCATCTCCAGCTTTAACTCTATTTCCTCACTGCTGTTTTGACCGGCCAGTTCGGGAACAATTTTTTTCATGTCGTTTTCCAGATTAAATAAATTCTGCCCGGTCGGGATAATACAATTCGCCTTGGTGATTATCCCGTTCTCATCAACGGTGTAATCGTGGTAAAGAACTCCCCGCGGCACTTCTACCGCTCCGGCCCCGCGTCCCGGTTTAACTTTAAAGTTTTTCTCCGTCGGCCAGGAGGTGACCAGAGAAGCTTCCTTATTTACCCCGTTTTTGAGCAAATGCTCAACGATCTCCACCGATTTTTCCAGACAATGGCGCCATTCCACAATTTGGGCGACACTGTTCAAATACGGGTTGGCGCAGGGGGCTTTCAGGCCCAACTCACCGGCGACTTTTTTGGCCTGCGGGTGCAGTAGTTTCTCGCTATTGTTGAAGCGGGCCAAAGCCCCGACCGCGTAGGACTGGTCGTGAATCGAGGTGAATTTGGCCGTCGAGTAATCCCGGTTAAATTCTTTAACCAGCTTTAAATAATCTTGCGGATCAACCTTTTCTTTCGTGGAACTGACATAAATATCTCCGTCTAAAAACGCATAGTTGTCTTTTTGCACCAGCGAAGCATACTGCGTCGGGCGCTCAAACTCGGGGAATTTTAAGGTTTTAAATATTTCTACCGAGGCCTCAAAATCTTTCCGGGCCTCGATTAACATTTTATGAATTTTGTTCAAACTTTCCTCATTCGGCAGTTTGGTCAAACCGCCGATCACATAAGAGATGGGATGAGTATGGCGTCCGGCCAAAATTTCGCACAGCGTATCGGACACTTTTTTCAGCCGTAAAGCCATCTCAATGACCGGCCGGTGGGTCTGCACTAACGGGAAAACACTTTTTACTCCTAAAAGATCCGGAGCAACCAGAATATAGAAATGCAGTAAATGGCTGTCCAGTATTTCACCGTGCAGAAGAAGTTCTCGGAGCAGAACGGTTTGCGCGCTGGGTTTAATATCCATCGCCGCCTCCGCCGCTTTAATCGAAGCCAACGTATGGCCGCAAGCGCAGATCCCGCAGATCCGGCTGGTGATATGCTGGGCTTCAAAAATTGACCGGCCGACCAGCATCGATTCGAAGAATCTTGGCGACTCGACCACCTCAAACCGGCAGTCGACCAACTGTCCATCTTTGACCCGGGCAATAATGTTACCGTGACCTTCCACGCGGGTTAGGTATTTAACCTCGATATTCAGATCTTTATTTTTTGATGTATTTGGCATATTTCTCCTCCGCACAAGAACTGTATAAGCTGAATTTGTTTAAAATTTCCTCCAGTTTCAATCCGTATTTATCCAGAATATCCCGTTGGGCATCGACAGCCGGATCATTTAGCAGCCCCCGGCAGCCGTAACAAATATTGCCGTTGTTCACGCACCAGGAACTGCAGCCGGCCCTCGTCACCGGCCCCAGACAATTCTGTTTTTTTTCATACAGACAAACATTCTCGTTCATCTTGCACTCGATGCAAACCGGGTGGTTGGGTACTTTATATTTTTTCCCCAGCAGCAAACATTTAAAAACCTCGGCTACTTCGTTCAAATGGACCGGACAACCATGGATATAATAATCAACCTTAATTATTCGGTCAATCGGTCTGACCGGAATAGTTTTTACTCCGCCTTCCCGGTCCGGATAAACACGCTTTACCGCTGTTTCCATGCTGTTGTTGTTTTTCATCCCGTTAACCCCGCCGATCGTCGCGCAGGAACCTAAAGCGATCACCACTTTCGCCTGTTTGCCGATCGCCGTTAACCGCTGAATATCATGTTCGGTGGAAACTGATCCTTCGATCACGGCGATATCATAATCGTCGCTGCGCTCGCTGGCCGCCTCCCGGAAATTTACGATATCGACATGCTCCAACAGTTCCACCAGAGCGGTGTTCAAGTTGACGATCTGTAATTGACAGCCTTCGCAATCCGTAAAATCGAAAAAGGCAATTTTTGGTTTTTTCACAGCGCTCCCTCCACATTTTTAATGTCCCGATATTTGAACACCGGACCGTTCTGGCAGACATACAAACCTTCCATCTGGCAATGCCCGCATTTACCCAGTCCGCATTTCATTTGCCTTTCCAGGGAAACAATAATCTGCCGGTCAGGAATCCCTTTGCGCAGCAGCTCTTTGATTACAAACTTATACATGATCGGCGGACCAACCACCACCGCATAAGTTCTCACCGGATTCAAATTTACCCCTGGGATCAGGTTAGTAATCAAACCGATATTGCCTTTCCAATCTTCATCGCCTTTATCCACGGTGCATTCAAAAGAGATATCAATGTGTTTGCCCCATTGCTTAATTTCATCGCTGAACAACATCTCATCCGGCGTTTTACAGCCCAAGAGAATCGTCACATCGCCGAAATCTTTGCGCTGGTGCATAATGTAGCGGATTAATCCCCTTAACGGAACGATCCCTAACCCCCCGGCCACAATTAAAAGATCGTTACCGAAAAAATTATCAATGGGAAACCCTTTCCCGAAAGGTCCGCGTACCCCAACCACATCGCCGGGATTTAAAGCATGCAAAGCTGAGGTAAGATTGCCGACTTTGCGCACGGTAAGTTCAAAACAGCCTTTCTTCGTTCCTTCGTCGGTCGGCGACGAACAGATCGAGATCGGAGCTTCCCCGGCGCCAAAAACAGAGATTTCCATAAACTGTCCCGGCTGGTAATCCAGCGGCGGTTCACTCTTGATTTTGAGACGAAAAAATTTTTCCAGCGGGGTGTAAGACTTTACACTGACGATCTCGGCGGGAACAGTGCGGTACGGCGAATAGGTCAAAATTTCTGTAAATTCTGAATTAAACATTTCTATTCTCCCTTACTAAATCATTTACTGTATCAATTAAGTTTATTCCGGCCATACAACTGCGCGTACAGCGGCCGCAGCCGGTGCAGAAGTAGCGGTTGTATTTATCGACCGGATATTTGAATTTCCGGTAAAAACGATGCCTCTGCCGGTTTTCCCGGCCAGGGCGAAAATCTTCGCCGCTGGAAACCTTGGCGAAATCGTCCATCTGGCAGGAATTCCAGACCCGGTAACGGATCCCGTCGTTTAAATTCAGCTCCACTTCGTCGGAAACATCAAAACAATAACAAGTTGGACAAACCATCGTGCAGTTCCCGCAGCCGACGCAGCGCTTACCAACATCTTTCCAAATTTCACTTTTGCCTAACGCCGTAAAAGCCCGGTCGAGTTCGTGCAAGCTGCCAACGAATTCCTCTTTGAAAACAGCTTCTTTCTTTTGGCGAATCTCCTTCACTAAATCCCTCTCCGCCGCCGTCCCTTCGGTGATATAAGGACGATTCTCCAAGATATGCTCGCCTTTCAGCGAATTGATGTGAATGATATATTTACTCCCGGCATCGGTCAGCATCAGATCGTATCCACCCTTTGGGATGTGATTGCCCATGGAAACACAACTGGCCTGTTTATCGCAGGGTTTAAGACACTCAATGCCCACGGTAGTCATCCGGTCTTTCCGGTTGATGTAATTAGGATCGAGCGGGGCTTCCCGAAAGATAATATCCATACACTGAATGCCGGCGATATCACAGGTATGGACGCCAAAAAGGATAAACTCATCAAAACTTTCAATTGCCTTCCCGGTTTTAAAAGGTTTGCGGCTGAAAGCGATCAGAAACTCCTTCTGCGGAAAATAATATTTTTTAGGCGGCAGGATTGTCGGGATATACTCTAATTCAATCGTCGAGATATCCTTAAGCGGCCGAAAAACATATTTCTCCTCCTTTTTTTGGGGACCGTAAATTTTACCATGTTCCCCTAAAGATTCGACCCATTTAGGGAAATCTCTCTTGTCAATCTTCGCATACCGTTCCATAATCTCTCCTATTTAGTAGAGACGCAAAATTTTGCGTCTCTACAATTTTATTTAAAACAACATTCTTCTATAATTGCACTCTGAAGGTTGAAATCCGCTAATTTTAACTAGTTTTGCTTATTTTAACTCAATACTACTTAAAGCCAGGGGCGGACCGGAAGGGACTTCGATTATTTCCAATACGACATTTTGCCAGGGCGTGCACTGAACAAAGCAATCAAAATGATGCCGCAAATGATCAGCCTTAATATCGCCCCAGACAGAAACCTGGACAAAAATCTTCGATACCTGCTCGATCGGATTGCCGGCAATTTTTTCTTCAACTACCTTAAATAAATCTTCGATTAACCCTGCTTCGTGCATTTTTTCGCCTAGCTCATAAATCGGGGCGCGGTGTTCGGGGCTCAGATAAAAAATAGCGACACAAAAAAAACGGAAATCCGCACACGGCCTGCTGATTGTGATTTTTTTCACAATCAAAGATAAAAAATCACCCAATTCGTGATATGCTACAACAAGACCAAAAACTTGTCAAGAAAAATTTGTGGTTTTTTTCACAAACTAAAACTGCATTTTAAAACTAAGGGTGCGGGATGAAAAATTGTAATAGGTGGTAAAGAATTGATTGCTTAAACCCAAGTATTGGTTGGAGATAATGATGCCGCGGGATGACAATTCTCCGCTGCATAGTTTATTGTCATCATAACGAAATTTAAGATTAAATAAATTGGTTGTTAAATTGCCTTGCCAATCCCAGATATTCCCGCTGCGATAAGCCGTGGTCAAACTAAAAAACTTGTTCAAAGGGATGGCGGCATCAAGGTCCACACCTTTATAATCTCCGTAATATCCGCTAATCGCGGCCCAGCGATAGGCCAGGGTTGTTCCATATAATCGTTCGTTGTACTGAGGACTGGGACTGTACCAGCCGAAAGCGGCAAAATTAAGAAACAAAGAAAGATCAGAAGAAAGTTTGCGCCCATAAGCCACAGCTTCCTTATTTCTTGCTGCCGGATAATTAACCAGCGGCAGATACACCTCCAAATAGTTCAGCCCCTGCAGATTGATCGTCGAAGGATGATCTAAAGTCTGGAGCCGATGTTCAAAAATCGAAGAGGAAGTAACCGGTCTGCCGTTAACAGCCGTATCCCTTCGTTGGGAATACAAATGATAACTTTGCGGATCAAGCCGCTCAATCGGCAAACTGGAAGGATAGGATTGCCGATCCAAAATCCGGAAAAAATCTAAATATTTTTCTTCTCCATTTTCGCTAAACTTCACCAGGGCATGATCCAAAACCGGTTCTCCCACTACCACAACCGCTGGGTTGTAACCATGAGCTTTTAAAACATGATTACTCCAAAAAGCATAATCTTCGCAATCACCCTTTTTTCGCTGAAAAAATTCCTGCGGTTTCTGCCAGTAGTCAAATTGCTCAAATTCCTGAAAATCGGATGCATACTCAAAATTGTCTTGATTATAGGCGGCCAGCCATTGCGGGCGCTTCAATTCCCTGGTGACATCAAAAAATTCTCTCTGGTCAAAATAATAAAAAGGCGAGCCGGCAAAAACCGGAAAGTTTAAGCCAAAGATTAAAAGCAAAGTAAGGACAAGGCATGCCTTGTCCCTACAACTTAAAGAGGAAATAATTCCCCAAAAATAGCTAGATAAATATCGCATAACCCTTCGGCGGCTCGGATATCCTGTCCCGCTTCACCCCAGGATAAAATCAGGATGAACATCGGGATTTAGACCCGCGGCTTTGCTCCCCGCCAATTTCTCAGCGGGTAACCTTTATCGACGGTATTAAAAAAATTTCATTATTTTCCTCACCCTTAAGGGGAGAGGATTAAGGTGAGGGTGTTAAAGATTCTATTTCTTATATTACCCCTCACCCTACCCTCTCCCGCAAGGGGAGAGGGATTTAAAATATATAACGGTTTTCCAAAAAAATGCAAGCTGTTTTATCCCCCCTTGCTAAAATTTATAAATAGTTTCTGTCGTCTAACTGAATTTACGACGATAAAATGCTATTATTTCATCAATTATAAAGTCGTTTTTTTATAATTCTATCAAAAAATTTCCTCTATATTTGGCAAATATTAAATTTACCCCTTTTTTAAAGGGGGCGAAGGGGGATTTGGAAATAAGAAATATCGTCTAAATCTCCCCTAACCCCTCTTTATAAAAGAGGGGAATTTCAAAAATGTCAGTTATACGACAGAAACTAGCTAATCGCTCTCGAATTCCGCGAGCGGGTTCGGCCCTCGTCTTTCTTCGGGGCGCGGTAAGTAGTTGACCGTGGTTGATCCGGGATCGGGGAAATTCTGTGCTTTCCGGGGACAAAACGACGGTTCCGAAAATGGGCCGAAGAACTTTTTTTACCAACGATTACTTCTTTCTGTCTCTCCTTTTCGCGCAGATCCTTTTCCACAAATATTTTTTTGCCGGTAAAAGGATCCGTCTCAGTGCAATACATCAGGGTCGAATAGGTGGATGGGGAAGGCGTAAACACCTGCACCTGTTCGGGAGTCATTTTTAATTCCTCAGTAACAAATTTTTTTAAACTGCGCATCTCCTCATTCCCGCAACCGGGATGCGCGGCAATCAGATAATAGGTTAAAAACTGGCTTTTCTCCGCTTCTCGATTAAACCGGTCAAACTCCGCTTTGAAATCTTTGAGATATTTTATCCCCGGTTTACCCAGGTAACCCAAAACTTTATCTTCGCTATGCTCGGGGGCAATTTTCAACTGGCCGGAAACATGATTGCAGACAATCTCCTTCAAATACCGCCGCCCCCATTCCCGATCTTCCATCACCAGGTCGTGACGGATACCGGAAGCGATAAAAACTTTTTTTACCCCGTTCAACCTGCTGATTTTTCCCAGCAGTTCCAGCTGCCGGCGATGGTCACCGGTTAACTGTTTACATTTGACCGGATAAAGACATCTTTTCTGCGCGCAGCTGCCCTGCCTGAGTTTCTGCGAACATTCAATATTGTACATATTGGCCGTCGGACCGCCAACATCGGTAATATATCCTTTAAAATCGGGCCGGCGGCTTATTTTTTCCGCTTCGGCTAAAATTGATTTTTCGCTCCGGGAAATTACTGTTCTTCCCTGGTGAACGGCGATCGAACAAAAATTGCATTCGCCGTAACAACCGCGATGGGTAGTCAGAGAAAATTTTATCGTCTCTAAAGCTTTCACCTCTCCCTGGGCTTGATAATAAGGATGGACATCCCGCTGATAGTCTAATTCGTAAATTTGATCCAGCTCCTCTTGGCTGGGTAAAAAACCGGGCGGGTTCTGGATTAAGAACCGATTATCCTGCTGTTGACTTAATCCCCGAGCGGTCAACGGATCGTTATTTTGGTAGAAAAGATGAAACATTTCCATAAATTTTCCCGGATAGTTAACCGCTTCTTCGTAAGAGGGCAAAACAATCGATTCCGCTTTGGGTTCTTTGGCGATATAGCAAATCCCCCGAAGATCCGCGATCGGCTGATTGTTCTTAATTCTACCGGCCAGCTCCAGGACGACTTTTTCCCCCATCCCGTAAACCAAAACATCGGCTTTGGCATCAAACAGAACCGACTTCCTGATCCGATCATCCCAATAATCGTAATGAGCAATCCGGCGCAAACTGGCTTCCAGACCGCCCAAAACCAGCGGCCGGGTATTTTTAAAGTACCGGCGGATTAAATTGGCGTAGGCGATGGTCGCCCGGTCCGGCCGGCGGTTGTTTTCTCCGGCGGGAGTCAGATCATCGCTCTTTCTTCTTTTCTTGGTTGGGGTAAAATTGGCCACCAGCGAATCCAGCGAGCCGGCCGTTACCCCCCAAAACAATTCCGGTTCACCGAGCCGTTGAATATCATTGCCGCTCTGGACATCGGGCTGGGCAATTACCCCCACCCGGTAACCGTTTTTAACCAACAAATTTCCAATCACCGCCGCCCCGATATACGAGCTGTCGATGTAAGTATCGCCGGTAACCAGGATAACATCCAATTTATCCCAACCGAATTTTTTTAGTTCGTCTTTTGTTGTCGGTAAAAACATGATCTTTATTATAGCAAACATTCAGCGGAATACCTAATCAGAAGAAAGCGGCGCCAGCTTAGATAAAATGGCGCATTGTCGTATTGCAAGACCTGACCCCATTGTCCCCTTAAAAATAAAGTCTAAAAGAAAAAAAATACACATCGGGATAGCCGCCGAACTCCGAGTGGGGCAGCGGCCGGCCGGAGCCGGCAAACGCTCCTAAAGATAAATAGGTATTGGGAAAAATGTTATATTCAATCTGAGGGGTGAAGAAAACTGAACCGTCTTGCAAATTGATTAGAGCCTGCCCGCTGGAATTAATCAACGGTGTAAACTGATAATTCAGCCCGGGGGTTAAATAATGCCGGCCAAGAAGATAGACCGCTCCTTCCGTATAGGCGGGCTTGGTTTGATTATTTAAATATTTTTTCGAACTGTTTTCCCCCGCCCCGTTATAATGATATTCGATAAAGGCATAAGCTTGATCAGTAAAACTGTAGTCAAAACCCGAGGAAACCCGAAGATAATTATTTTCGGAAAAAACTTCCGCGGTCTCCACCCAGAACCCGGCGCCGCCTATTGACCTCGATAAATCTAAACCGGCCAGCAAATTTTCTTTAAAATTTAAAAACACGACCGAAATATCGGCTCCGGATAGATTAAACCGATTGCGCAGATAACTGGCGCTTTGCTTAGCCAAGAAATCGCGGCCAAAGATATAGCCGGCATCTACTTCACTCATCGCGCCGGCCGGGAGACGAAACCGGATCGCATCGACACCGCTGCGGTCTTCAATGTCCAATTCATTAAAAGGGAAAGGAAGAAGCAGATCTGTGGGATTAACAATTTTGGCGCTGCCCCAGGCGATGGCCTGCCGGCCAAGATAAATGTCGGCTGAATTCGTTTTCCATTTAACAAAGGCGCGATCCAGATTCTGATAGACGGCAAAATTATCCCGCGGCCCGAAAAAAGGAGAATTTAAATCCTCAACCCGATAAGCGCCGCCTTTTTTGTTGCTGGGCTGATCGGTAAACAAGGAGTTGGCTTGGATCCGTGGCGAAAAATCGTAAGCTAAATTAGCTGAAACAATCGTGCCCGGATCCCAGGACAACTTCAACCGCAGCCGATTGTTTACCGCGCCCCGGGCCGGCTGGCCGGCTAAATTTCCATAGCACGCCGGCAGATAAGCGGCAGTAAAATTTTTGTAATACCCATTAAAAGAAAATGAATCCCCAGCCAATACCGGTAATTGGCTGGAGATAAATATGAAGCCGAACAAAAATAATCTCTTCAAAAAGGGAAAAATCATCAATATTTCAAAACAACCATTACCACTTCTGCTTTTCCGGTGTTCGATTTTCAGTAACAGGTTAGCTTTCATTAGTGCAGTAACTCCCTCCCCCTTGAGGGGGGAGGGTTGGGGTGGGGGTGATTGTGTTTGAATTACCCCCCCTCACCCTACCCTCTCCCACAAGGGGAGAGGAAAAAAGTTTTTAAATTACTTCTGTGGGCTAACCTATTACGATTTTCACGAGACCCGAATTTATGTCCTTTTCTCATCCCCGGCCAGCCGGCCATCCTTGAGAGTAATCAGCCGGTCAGCGCGGTCCATTACCATTCGGTCATGGGTGGAAAAAATAAAGGTCATCCCGGTTTTATGGTTGAGATCATGCATAATCTCTAACAATTCAGCGCCGGTCTTGGAATCGAGGTTGGCGGTCGGCTCATCAGCCAGAATCAACGCCGGCTGGGAAACCATCGCCCGGGCAATCGCTACCCGCTGCTGCTGACCGCCGGAAAGACGCGGCGGAGTCCGCTTGGCGTATTCACTCATCCCGATCTCTTTCAAAATACTGCTAATCCGCTGGCGCCGTTCTTCTTTGGCGATTCCCTGTAAAAGCATTACATACTCAATATTTTCTTCCACAGTCAGCACGGGAATCAGATTATAGGACTGAAAAATAAAACCGATGTTGTCGCGCCGGAAATCGGATAGTTCCCGGCCGCTCATCGCCGACAAAGGTTTTCCCTTTAACCAAACCTTCCCTTCCGTCGGCAGATCCAAACCGGAGATAATATTTAAAAAAGTGGTCTTCCCCGAACCGGATGGCCCGACAATCGCGGTAAACTCCCCTGAAGTAATCTTTAAATCTATCCCGTTCAAGGCCGGAACAATCAATCCGTTATAAGCATAAGTTTTTGTTATCCCTTCCGCAACAATAATCTCCAAACCGGAATTCATTGGCGGCGCCTCCTAAATTACAAGCTTCGTTTCATCGCTTCCACCGGCGGCATCCGCGCGGCATAAACAGCCGGATAGATCCCCACCACAACGGTAAATATAAACACCCAGAGCGGATAAATGATAAACTGTTTTACTTTTAGTACCGGATAAATCAGCTCCCGAACAGTCACCCCGGCATACTCGATACCGGTGTAATCGATACCCGTATACGCGGTAAGACAATTAATCAAAAAACCAAGAATAACCCCCAAGCTGATACTAACGATGGCCAGCGCCCCGGCTTCCCAAACAATTAAGCGGGCAATACTGAACGGTCTTGTCCCCAAAGCCCGCAGGACGCCAAACTCAAACATTCGTTCATAAAGCGACATAAACAAAGTGTTCACTATCCCCAGGGCAATAATCCCAAAAAGGATCACCCCGATAATGTAGGTACTAAATGAACTGAACTCAAAAGCGGCTTTCAACTGAGGTAAAAATATTGTCCAACCGGCCGCCTCGTTGCCGCCTTGAGAATATTTATTCCAAAAAGCCAGACTTTCATCGCGGCCATATTTTGGGTCAACAAATTTTATCGCTATTTCATGGACCTCGCCGTCCAACCCGAACATCTCCTGGGCTTTCGGCAGACGAACAAAAGCCATCCCCCGATCCATTTCGTCAATATTAAAATGATAGATTCCGGAAACCCGAAACATCTCCTGAGTCAAATTCCCGGTTTTCGCTTGCGCCACCGTCACCACCACCCGTTCGCCCAAACCAACTTCCAAGATCTCGGCCAGTTTAGTTCCGATCACAATCTCCCGTTCTTTGCCGGACTGAAAATATGTTCCTTTACTGATCGTCTCGTCAATCTGGGAAAGATATTTTTCGTTTTCCGGATTTATCCCAACTAAATTCAGCGCGCTGACATTGGAGGGGGAAGTAATCATCCCAAAAGACATCACTCGCAGACTGAAATATTGGACTATTTTTTCCTTAGCCAGGTCCGCCGCCACCCGGTTAAGGTTGTTGATCGTCTTTTCCACTTCGCCGGTCTGACGAAAATTACGGGCATGAATTTGACCTTCGCCAAGAAAAGAAGCGGTCGCCGATTTAATCATGTTTTCTTCCATCCCGATGATCAGGGCATCAACAAAAATGAGCGAAGCCAGGCCGACCCCGATAGCGATACCGGTAATAATTGTCCGCCGTTTATTACGAAAAATATTTCTCCAGGCCAATTTTATCAGCATCATAGTTGAAGTGTTCCCCCTTTTGAAAGGGGGATTTTAAAATATTGATAAAATCTCCCCTACCCCTCTTTTTAAAGAGGGAAAAAATGCCCAACAGGTGACTAATGCTGTCGCATCGCTTTTGCCGGATCGACGCGGGCGGCGTTCAACGCCGGGAACAGGCTGACCAACCCGGCCGAGACCAGCACTATGATCGTCGGCAGGTAAAGACTTTTAGCGGAGATCTGGCTAAAAATTTTGCTAAAGACCACCCCGCCAAAACTAATCTCTTGAGGTATAGTAATCCCCTGAAAAGAAAAAAAATAGTTTGCTGTTGTGCCGGCAGCCGCTCCGATGAGGATACTGAATAAAGCCAGGATGTTCACCTCAGTAATAATGACAATGAAAATTTGGGCTGGTTTCGTTCCCAGGGCTTTCAACAAACCATATTCCCGGCGGCGTTCCAGCACCGACATCAACACCGTATTTAACACCCCAACCGCCACAATCAGCGTAATCACAATTAGCATGATCAGGTGTCCTTGCTGGTCGGCTTTCATCGCCTGATAAAAAGCCCGGGCAAACTCCTGCCAGGGTTGAACCGAAAGTTCAGGTTTCTTAAGTTTTCGCTCAATCTGGCCGGCAATTTTTCTAACCCGGTTAATCTTATTTACTAAGACAATTATTTCATGCACCCGATTGTTTAAAACCAGAAAATCCTGGGCATCTTTCAGATGCAGGTAAAAAGCTGTCCGGTCGCTCAACTCATCGCCGCTCTCCGCTATCCCGCAAATTTCATAAACATCATTGGCGATCGAACCGTCGGCGGCTTGGGAAACGATTACCACTTCTTCAGCCGGTTTGGCTCTAAGGATTCTGGCCAGCCCTTTACCCAGAACCACCTGATGCTGGGGAAGAGCGGGAAGTTTTTTCCCGGCCACAATTTTTTTATCAAACCGGGTCGACTGCTCTTCCTTAAGCGGATCAATACCGATAATCTGCACGCCGGCGCTTTTTTCGCCGACAGAAACAAGGCCGGTGGAATACAGCCGCGGCGCCCAGCTTTCCACGCCTTTAACCCCAAGAACCTCCGCCCCGATAGTTTCGTAATTATCTACCGTATCATATAACGATGGTTTAGCCGGATAACCGTTTTTATGGATTTGGATATGCCCCAGTCGATTACGGGTAAACATGTTAATCATATAGGAATAAGATCCGTCAATCATCCCGATGGCGAGGGAAGAGAGGGCAAATCCGCCAAACATCGTCAGCATCGTCAGGATGCTTCTTCTCTTCTGACGAAAGATATTCCGTAAAGCTATTTTAAATGTTAACATTTTTCAAGAATTTATTCTTTCGACTGGAGATTCCTTAAGGAAAAAACATCTTCGGATATTTCCGCGTCAAATTTCATCTCACGATAACGAATGACCGTCTTGTGGCCCGGCTTGTTTTGGGGGATCACTTCCAAAACCGAAGGGATTTTTCGGCCGCTAAATTGCCGCAAATTTTTCGGCTCCATCACCCGTTTGAGGACACCTTTGTCATCATAATATTTTTGCCAGACCGGGATATAATCGGCTTCTCCGGCGGCAACAATAATCTTGGCCCAAACAATCGGCTTATCTTCCTTCGGCACAAACTCCACATACAACAACCCCTCTTGTGCATCCGGAGGCCGGATCAACCGATATAGATAATCCTCAAGCATAGAAGATTCCTTCACCAGATCATCGTTGGTGAAATCCGATCCCATCCAGGAACTCATCATCATCGAAGGCGGTATTTTCATTATCTTATTGGCGTTGGGCAGATAATTCCACATTTCATTGTCGATCCGGAGAGTGGCCACATTTCGTTCTTTTTTGGGCAATAAAATTCGAATAAAGGTCTTATTCAGCCCCCTGGTCCAGGCTTTCATGGTTAAAGTCCTCTCCCAATTAGGGGTGACAATCTGCATTTCAATTTCACTGATACTGGTTTTACTGCGATACAACCGATCAATTTTTTCCACAATTTTTCGGACATTAATGTTTGCTGCGGAAGGATTTTCTGCCCGCAAAACCGGAAGAAATAAAAAAATGAATAAAAGCGCCCAGCATTTTTTTCTTAGCATAAAGAGCGAGGTCAAACAATAATCGGTTTTTCTGAATCAAAGACCGGGGTTTTTTTGAAGAGCAATGTTTTAAACGTTACTTTGATCACGGCGGCCGCGGGAACGGCAAAAACCATGCCGATTAAACCAAAAAGTTTTGCGCCCAGCATCAGGGAGAAAATAATTAGTATCGCCGGCATATTTACTCCCCGGCCAATCACCACCGGTTGCACAATATCCGCATCAATAATGCAGTAAAATCAACAACGCGCCCACAAATACCGCGATGAAACACAGATACAATAAAACCACGGCAACTTCTCTTTTTAACCCAAAAGATTGGATTCGGACCACCAGCGGAGAAAGCAGATAGGCAAAAAGTATCGAGACAACAAACGGCAAAAAAATTTCCCGCCACAGATAAAGCGCCCCGATCATGGAAACCAGCGCGGCGATGGTCAGCAACGTTGTTTTCGTGGTTAGTCTTTGCATAAAATTATCCTCTTACCCTGTTGTTTGCCTGATCCGGAAAGAAAGAATTTTTGCCAAATTATAAACAAGTTTGATCCCGATTTTGGCATTATCTTCCAGCAGTTCATCAAACTTCACTTTATAGACTAATAACAGCTCGCTGTCTTTGGAGACTTTTACCGTCGCCGAGCGGGGAATTTCCTCCAGGAGAGCCATCTCACCAAAAAAATCTCCCGGGTACAGTTTGCAGATAATTTTATTTTTCTTAGAAACCGTAACCTCACCGGTTTTAATAATATAAAGGACCTTTCCTTCCTGCCCTTCGCTGAAAACTGTTTCCCCGACAAAATATTTTTTATAATGGACGATGTTTAAAACCCGCATTAAAGCTTTCGGCGATAACCCATAAAACAAGGAAATTTTCTCCAGAAATTTAGTTTCCCCCTTGATGTACCGGTCGATAAAAATGCCGCTGATCCATTCTCTAATTGACATATAAACTCCCATCATTCTGAATTATAAATTATGAATTTTAAATTTTAAATTAAGACCGCCAAAAAGCAGGCGGTCTGACTTTGCCGCAAATAGTAAATTTTACCGTTAATTTCGTAGGGCAAGCCTTTAGGCTTGCGTCCTTAAAACCGCAGGGCTAAAGCCCTGCCCTACAAAATCAAAGGCAAACTAGGTTTTACCGTCAACAACACTGAAATTCCTTAGCATTAAATTAAAGATTCTGAATTTACCATTCATAATTCATAATTCATAATTTAAAATTTCCGTATCACCAGGAAACTTCGATTTGTTTGTTTGGGCCATATTTCTGCAATAAATGCACAAACCCGTTCTTCCGGCCAAACTCGTAAAGTTCTTTAGTCAACCGGACATCTTCCTGACAATATTTGCTCACCTCAGCCAACTTCCCTTCCCGGTACCATTGGAGAGCCATCAACCCGTCCGCGCTTTTTTTCGCCCCTAAACTGGCGCTAACCAGATCATTAAGTTTGGGGCGAAACCCTAATTTGCTCTCCAGAACCCGCATCATATCCAAGGTTTTTATCTTTTGCAGATCCTGCTCACTGTAAGCGCTCAGCACCGGATAATCAAAACTGAGCAAATTAAACCCAACGACCAAAGTTGAGGAGAGCAATTCA
Organism: Elusimicrobiota bacterium; assembly: GCA_043810025.1. Taxonomy (GTDB): domain Bacteria; phylum Elusimicrobiota; class JBDRON01; order JBDRON01; family JBDRON01; genus JBDRON01. Next base: position 7,105 of record JBDRON010000008.1, on the reverse strand, counting down.
GCGATTAGCTTTTGCGCATCTTTCTCTAAATAAGCGGTGAATTTGTCGGTTTGATAATCATAAACCACCCCCACCGACATCCCCATTTTCGGTATCCCCATCCGGCCGCCAACCTCATCGAACCCGCGCTGGGTCTCCAGATCAAACACCAGTATTTTTTCCAGACTATTCGTCATAATGGTGATTTTACTTAATCTACTTTATCTAAGCAAGAAAAAAATACTTAACAAAAATTCCACAATTTGTTAATATTGGTTGTTTATAACTTATGTAAGGAACGCATATATGCGTTCCCTACAACTTAAAATTTCCGATAGATAACAACCGATGAAATCGATATTTAAAACTTTTCTCGCTGGAATGTTTCTCCTCTTCCCCTCCCTTCTCCTGGCCGTTCCCCACATTTTAATTACCGAAATTGCACCCAGCGAACCGAACGCCGACTGGATGGAATTGTTTGTTTTGGAAGAATCGGACCTTACCGGACTAACGGTTTACGAGGGCAGTAAAGTTGTCAAAACCTTTCCTCCGCTGAATTTAAAAAAATATTCCTATCTTATCCTCCATTTCAACTCTGCATTACCCGACGAAAACGATACTACCGGCGACACAAATCAGAACGGAATTTGGGATCTTTATCTGGCCGATACGGGACTCACCGCCACCGATAATGTCATCTCCCTGCGCCAAACAGCGGAAAGTTGGCTGGATGCCGTTTGTTTCTCCAATCGTGACAGCCAGATGAGCAAATCTGCCCGCACCGCTTTCAACGAAATTCCTGCCCAACATTGGAACGTTGGAAAAGTTTTTGCCGACGAAACTAACGACCTGTTGACCCAAAGTTGCCTGGCGGACTGGAGTTTTGGGAAGGAAGGAAAATCTTTAACGCGGAACTGCGATGCCCAACTGCTCCCAATCGACAGCCAAAACCAACAGGACTGGATTGTTTCTTCTTCCCCCACTCCGGGCTGGGGATACCAGAAAGAAGATAACCGCAATCGGGAAAATCCCCAACCAGCCAACTTCGCCCAAACCGAAAAAAATCTGGAAATTCAAGAGCCGAACCCTTTTTCCCCGCACCAGGGGGGAAAAGCCAATATTGCCTGGCATCTGCCTGCGGAAGCGAACAGAAGCATCTCGATCTATGATCTCTCCGGCCGCCTGGTCCGCAGACTGCTCGACCAGAAACAAGACGGTTTAAGCTACGGAACTATTCAATGGGATGGACGCAACGATAACGGGGATATTGTCCCCATCGGCGTCTACATCGTCTATCTCCAGACGAAGGTTGGAACCGCGGTAACGAAAACCACCGCCATCATCGTGGTGGCCAGGAAATTATAAGTATGTGTAGGGAACGGTCGCGACCGTTCCGCACAATTACAATTTAGAATTTATCAATGCTCATGGCCAATAAAATCACCTTTAGCTTCGGCATTTTTTTCTTTACCTTCACCTCTACCTTTACCTGTCCCTGTTTCCCCGCTTTTGAAGAAAAATCCGGCTCAGCGCGCGCGGCCGCCTTGGGAAACAGTTTTACCGGTCTGGCGGATAGCCCGGAAGCAGTTTTTTTTAATCCGGCCGGCCTCGCCCAGGTTAAACAACGGCAAATTAATACTTTTTATACCCGGCTTTTTTCCCGGCCGGAACTGACTTATTCCAGTTTAATTTTTTCTCAACCGATAACTGATCGCGGTAACCTCGGTTTCGCCTATAACCAATTCGGCTGCTCCCTCTATCGGGAAAAAGAATTTATTTTAAGCGGCAGTCTAAACCTGAGTAAATATTTTTTTCTTGGCGCCAACCTCAAAGAAAGCCGGCTGATTCAGGGCAAAGATTGGGGGACGGCGCAAACCTGGCGGGTCGATGTCGGCGCTTTATTAGAAATTATCCCCAAACTCCGCTGGGGGATAATGATCAACAACCTTAATCAACCCCGGCTGGGTGGAGTAGAAACAATTCCTTTAAATTGGCGCACCGGCATATCTTACCTCTGGTTTCCCTCTATAACCAGCCTGGTTGATTATTCACAATCCGCTAACGGTAAATCCAGTCTGCATTGGGGGCAAGAACTATTTTTTTCCCCGCTCTTTGTTTTACGCTGTGGAATCGAAACCAACCCTACCCGGATGTCCCTGGGCTGCGGCTTTAATTTAAGCTGTCTTACTTTAAATTACGCTTTTGTCGAACATTTACTGCTGGCTTCTCAACATAATTTTTCCTTCCAGCTAAAATGGGAATGAACTGTAAGGGCGGTATATGAAAAATTTGTTTTTTTTACTTTTTCTCTGCAATTATTCTTTTCTTAGCGCCGACGATCTGCCCGACCAGCTGTTGGACCCGGACAGTCAATCTTTGGGAATAAGTGTCGGCGGGGAAGAAGAATTTCCTGAGGAAGAAGGAAAATTTTCCGGTGATCTGCGGCTGAGATTTTATCCCAAGTCGCCGGAAACCGGCTGCTGGCAGCTGTCTTCTTTCACCGAACGCACCAGACTGCGGCGGATTAAAGGGGAGGAGACTCAAGAGATCGGCTGGCTGGTTAATCGCCATAAAGACGACCCGGTCGTCAATACGGGCAATTTTTTTCGCTACGAATTAATCAAATATTGGCTGAAAGCGGAAAACACGCTGGGGTTAAATAAAATTATTTTAGGCAGCTACGAATTGCAATATAACCAGGGGCTGGTTTTTTATGCCCCATATCTGGAGTTGGTCCGCCCCTGGCAAATTAAAGCCCGCGGAATACTTGAGGAGAAAGGAACCAGCCGCAACGTTTACCTCTTTGGGGCGGCCGGGCAGAAAAATATCGGTCCCTGGCAAATCGACGGGTTCTATTCTCAGAAAAAAATGGATAGCGCAAAAAATGTTGACGACAGCGCCGACTTTGATCTGCGCGCCGACACTAAAAACAGTCTTCCCTTGGATACTTCCCGCTCGCTCGAGCGTTACCGGGGATTAGAGGAAAAATTAGCCGGCAGTAAAATCGAGTATCGCTGGCAGAAAAATTCCTGGGTAAATGTTCTCGGCTATACCGCTTACTATACGCCGGAGATTAGACCGGACACTGCGGAAGAAATATTGTTTCAAGGCACGAAAAATACAGTTCTCGGTTTGGCCGGCAAACACGAATGGAACGAGTTTCAACTTATCGGCGAATACGCCAAAAATTTGGCTTATGGACAAGCCTGGACCAGCGGATTGTTCTGGCAGAAAAAACCTTTAAATTTCTGGCTGCTCCTCTGGGATTATTCACCGGATTACCAAAACCCTTACGCCAGCGGGATCACCAGCTACGGCCGCCGCGACAGCGTTTTTAATGAAACGGGCCAAACCCTGGGTCTGGAATACAAAACAAGAATTAACACTTTCAACATTTATTTCCGCCCGGCAAAAGCATCGATCCCCCAGCGAACGGAAAACATCATCGATACCTCCGCTGAATGGCGGGCTAACTACCGCTATTCTTTTTATCCCGGCTGGGAAATATTTACTGACTATCAAAACCTCGATTATGATGTTAACCGTAATCCGAATTATCCTTTTAGCGACACTTCAAAAGGAATGGATTTGGAAAAAAAAAATTCGGCGGCATAAATACCAGCTTAACTGGCAAGCCAACCCCCGCTGGAGATTTTCGCTCCGCACCGATTTCAAACACGGCGAGTTCCCCGCCCTCGGACTGAGAACTGTCGGCCGCCTTTATAAATTGGAAACGAAATACAAACCGTCTCCGCCGTTAACGATAAATCTGCGGGCGATCTATTTTAATTCCCCGGCGCTAAAAATCAGCGACATCGAACCTTTCTGGCCGAATGTCTACCTGCCCACTTTTTGGGTGGCCCAGGGCCAGGGACAAAGATATCTCTGTCAAATCACCCGGAAATTTTTTTCCCAGCAGATCTGGCTGCAATACGAACTCACCTTATATTCAGAAAAAACGGAAAAACAAACCCAGGCCGGAAAACTCCAATGGGATTGGAAGTGGTGAGAACATAGGGGACGGAGTTAGGTAATTAGGTTATGCTTATTTCCATGACACTTTTTCTGTGTGTATTATAAATTCTTTATTCTTCCTTTGTCAATTAACCTAATTACCTAACTCCGTCCCCTAAAGCGTCCCCTAAGAATAAAACTATTTCACTTAACGGTGCGGCGGAAGTAGGGAAGGCAATTTTTTCGTAGGCCAGGGACATTTGCTGCAGTTTGGCCGGAGAGGAGACTAAATTACTGATTTCCCGGCTAATTTTTTCTGCGGACAATTCTTTTTCCGGAAAAATTTCGGCGGCGCCGAAACCGGCTAAATATTGGGCATTGAGCGTCTGATGATCTTCCGTAGCCTGACTGAACGGAATTAAAAAAGCCGGTTTGCGGACAGCAATTAATTCCGCCACCGTCGCCGCGCCCGCCCGGCAAATCACTAAGTCCGCGGCGGCGTAAGCCAACTCCATTTGGGCAAAATAAGGCAGAACTTTCCCCATAAAACCGGTTTTCCGGTATCCCGCTTCTACCTCCGGGCAATCTTTCTCGCCGGTGAGATGAATGAACTGAATTTTGTCCTTAAAAGATAAAAGCCGAGGCAAAGCCGCCAAAAGCAGCTGGTTAAGAAAGTGCGCTCCTTGACTGCCGCCAAACACCAGCAGGGTAAAACGGTTTTCCGTTAATCCCAATTTCCTGCGCGCCTCCGCTTGCGGATAGGAAGCATTTATTTCTTTCCTTATCGGAAAACCCACCGCCACAACCTTTTGAGGAAACGCTAAATATTTTTTTGTTTCGGCAAACGCCACCGCCACCCGTTGAACAATTAAGGCTAAAGCGCGGTTCGCCAGTCCCGGATAAAAATTGCATTCATAAATCAAGGTCTTTTTGCCCAAAAGCCGCGCCAACACCAGCGCCGGAAAAGAAAGATACCCACCCATTCCTATAACAATTTCCGGTTTAAGTTTAATTAAAATTTTCGCCGAACTGATAAAACTGACAATTAAGACCGCCAGAAAGGAAAAAACACGGCCGGAAAGTTTTCTCCCCCACCCTTCCCCGCTGATCGCAAAAGCGGGAAAACCGTAATCATCGATGATCTTTTTATTTTTTTCCTTAGTGATAAAAAATATTTCCGCTCCCCGTTTTTTCAACTCTTCAGCCAAAGCGATCCCCGGATAAATATGCCCCCCGGTCCCCCCGCTAACGATTAAAATTCGTTTGTGAGTAGACATCTTAATCTCCTATTAGATTTAATGCCCCTCTTAGATCCGAACGTGCCCAATTAAGGCATTCGGCTCCCGAAAATACATCCTCATCTTGAGGACAGAGCATAAATTGAATGATATATCTTTGGTTTCGGCAATGAATTATAGTGTAAATATCTCCCAAACTGTTCCCAATTATAGCTTCTTTTCTGGCTTCTACGGTTTATCCATTTGAAAGCAAGCTTTTGGGTTTCCCAATAATACCTTGCTATTCCTTTGAAGTTCCCGCTTATGCCATAATAATTGTAGTGTCTTACCAACTTCTGCCTGAGAGTTTTCCACCACTCTTGCAATGCGACCCTGTTTCTTATTTCTTTAAGCCACAGGTTCATTGCTTTCATTTTCTGCCTAAATCTTTTACTTGTCGTCTTTCGTCCTACTTTGAATTTGCCGTTTCGTGTGCGGTCACAGTAATGCGTAAAACCAAGAAAATCGAAAGTTTCTACTTTCTTCTTTTTGGCCTCTGCTTCCTGTAATGCTCTCCGCCCAAACTTTATTCTCCTTGATTTGTTCTCGGCTATCTCTAACCCAAATTTCTTCAACCGCTCGACAAGCTCTTTGCTAAACGCTTCTGCTTCTTCGCTCTTTTCAAAACAGACGACAAAGTCATCAGCATACCTCGTTAGCTGCGCATAACCCTTCAGTTTCTTCTTTACCTTCCTTTCAAACCAAAGGTCTAACACATAATGCAGGTAGATATTCGCCAATATCGGACTAAGGTTTCCTCCTTGCGGTGTCCCTTTCTCCGTGTCTATCAGCTTTCCTTCTTCCATTACTCCTGCTTTTAAGAACCTGCCCATCAGTCTTAAAAATTTTGTGTCCGTTATCCTTTGCCGCAAACATCTCATCATCCATTCGTGGTCTATGCTATCGAAAAATTTCCGAATATCCATATCCACCACGTAATTGACGGGTTTGGTCATTAGCGCCTTATCCAGCGCTTTCAATGCCTCACGACATCCTCTCTTAGGTCGAAATCCGTAAGATACATCGCAGAAGTCAACTTCGTAAATCGCCTCAAGAATTTTCTTCGCCCAGACCTGCACTATTTTGTCTTCTACTGCAGGTATGCCAAGCCCCCTTTTCGTCCCGTCACTTTTGGGTATGTATACTCTTAGGGCTGGCTTTGGTTTGTACTTCCATGCTTTCAATCTGGCGCATAAATCCTTGATGTTCCTTGCCAAGTCGGCTTCGTACTCTTCAACTTCTACCCCGTCTATGCCCGGAGCTTTGTTCTTCTTCAGCTCCTTAAAACATTCCAGCAGGTATTCTTCTGTAAATAAGTTCATTAGTGTGATGAACTTATACTCCGAATCCCTTCTGGCTCGCAAAGTTAGGGGTGCAAGTTTTGTTGACATCTGTTCTCCGGTTCTAAGTCCGGCAGATGTTTCCCTTGTACCCTCTCGCATTTTCTCCAGCCCCTTTTCTCCACAGGAATTACTCTGCTTCTTCGATAGTACGAGCTGGTCAGACTGCCAAGATACCTTCTGCAATCCCTCATCTTTTATTACTTGTCGTTGCATACTCACCTTTTTTTTCTCCTTCTTGTGAGAGTATCTTGGCTCTCCCGAATTAATAACAGTTCCGTTTAGTATCTCGCTGTGGTCTCAGACGCCGCTGGGGTCTTAAAATCTTGCCTTGTCGATTTTAAGACTGTTGCCTGCTACTATATGAACAGTATCGGCCTCCAGAATAAGGAAAATTTCGACGCTCAATCCCTTTAGTCGAGTAGAATATTGGCGTAGTGGTTTCAGGCTCTTCTTGGCTGTATCCGCCGTTTCCAGCTTCGTGCCCGTTTAGATTTGCCATACTCTATTTCCAACACCCTCTCTAAAATTCCGTACGGCGAGATTTCCCCGGTA
>JBDRON010000007.1:0-22901 GCA_043810025.1 Elusimicrobiota bacterium | reverse complement strand
TACCGGGGAAATCTCGCCGTACGGAATTTTAGAGAGGGTGTTGGAAATAGAGTATGGCAAATCTAAACGGGCACGAAGCTGGAAACGGCGGATACAGCCAAGAAGAGCCTGAAACCACTACGCCAATATTCTACTCGACTACCTGCAGAGGAATTAGTAAAACAGATGTCATCGGGCGTATCTTCATTTGATCAATTGCTTGTTGATTTTGAAAATAGAGGAGAAAGTAATATTGATATTCCTGTCTATGTAATTGGTATTGGGCTTACTGATCAGGAACGAGAAAAGGCAAACAAACTTACTAGCCTCTTCAAAAGCAACAAAAAAGAGGCTCTGGCTACAATTCAATTACGAAAATATCACGGATCAAAACCCGGTCCCAAATAGGCTTTCCCGCGCTTTTTTAAATTCTTCCGGTACTATAGCAAGTTTTATGTCTTGGGTAGGTTTAAATATCGGTGTTCCCATTAAACGCCGTTTTAGAACACCATTTTCGATTGCTATTACGCGACCTTCAGCAATATCTATATATTCTTTCATGATATCTGAGCCATAGCCTTTACGATCATGAATAATTGCCGCACAGATTGCACTTCCAGAACCGAGGTAAGGATCAAATACCGCGTCCCCGGGATTTGTCATCGATAGGACAAAACGTTCGATAAGCTCTATAGGGAATTGACAAGGGTGTTCTGTTTTTTCAGGATGATTGTTTTTTACATTTGGTATTTCCCAAACATCGGATGGGTTTTTGCCTAGTGGATTGCAGGAAAAAGTACCATATTTATCATTTTTCTTAAAATTTTTCTTGCCCGGGTATTTTTGTGGTACTCTTACTGGATCAAGATTAAACGTGTATTTGTCTGTTTTTGTGAACCATACAATAGTTTCGTGCCTCCCCGAAAATCTCCTTGAGCAATGCAGTCCATGGCCAAAATGCCATATAATACGATTGCGAAGCTTCAGTCCTAATTTTTTACCAATCGCATAAATCAGAGCATCCAGAGGAAATACTTCTCCATCTTTTCCGATATGGTTGCCGACTTGCCAACAAATACTGCCATCATCAGAAAGAATGCGAATCGCTTCTTTGATAGTTTCTTCCTGCTCAGCAAGATAGATATTCAAGTCTTTTCTTTTTTCGTATTCTTTGCCGATGTTATAAGGCGGAGAAGTAATAACCAATTTAACTGATTTATCTGGTAATTGTTTCATTAGAGAGAGCCTGTCGCCATGAAATAACACCACATCGGCATCTCTCGTATATTTTGAGGAAATTTTATATTTTTTTGATAAAAAAGATTGCTGTCGAAAAAAAGAATTTTCATCAGTTTTATTTGCCAGTTGCGTATCTTCGTCTATCTTTAAATTTTCTCGCCTAATAACATCGATAAAAATTCCCTGAATAGCAATTGGAGTATCCTTTTCTAAAATTATGGGTTCAATATTTTCATTGGCGGGCTGTAATCGAATATGACCATGTTCTTTGTAGAATTTCTTTAATGTTGCCTCATGATTATCAATTAATGCGACAACTTTTTGCCCATTCTCCGCGATATTCTGTTGTTTGACTAATATTATATCACCATCCTTGATATTTTCATCGATCATGCTGTTGCCAACTACTCGCAAAGCAAAGCAGTCACCAGAACGAGGAAGTTTGTTTTGCGGAACAGCTATTGTCTCTTTTTCTGTAATGGCTTCAATCGGTCGCCCCGCTGCTATTGAGCCCAAAAGGGGTATTTGTACTAATTGTTGTTGCTCATAAACTTCTATTCCCCTTGGTTGGTTACATTCCTTTTTTAAATAACCCAAATTTTCGAGCGCTTTTACATGATGGTGGGCAGTTGAAACAGAGGAGAGTTTTAAATGTTTTTTTATTTCTTCAAGCGAAGGTGAGTATACCTTCCTTTTTTTAAAAGAACTTATGAAATCAAGAACTTGTTTTTGACGTTTTGTAAGCATATTCTTATTATAGTTGACTTTCTATTTATTTTCGATTATACTATTTTTGTTGAAAAAAAGTCAAGCACTTAGATGAAATTTTGTAAAGTTAAAAATCAGTTGTCAAGTTTAGAAGAAAAAAGCATAATGATAGCAAACTTGCTTCAGCTTGTAAGCTGTCGGAATAATATTCACAAGTTTATTAGTTTGCAACATCCCCTATTGCCGATAATTTCTGAGTGCAGGAGAGAATATGAGCGATGATAAAAAAATAAAGCACATATATTTAAGTCTTGTTGTGGGAGCATTTATCAGTCTATTGCCATTTTACGCACAACAAAAGATATCAAACTATTATGAAAGAAAAAAAATAGCAAAGGCATTTCTTATAGAAATTTCCTCTTTAGAAATTGACTTGGAAAACTATAATAGAGCTTTTTCTAATAAATCTCAATCAGCATTAGTCAAAGACATTCCGTCAGATGTGTGGAGACCATTTTACCCTTCAAACGGATTATTTTTTCAATTACAGAAAGAAATATTCAGATTTGATAGCAATTTATCAGAAGAACTATTTCAATTTTATAATGATTTGTTAGAAGCCGAATCTGCGCGAAATATCTTATTTGAAAATTACAATTTAGTAGTTTCTGGGCCAGATATCGGGTCACCTGACATAGAAAAGATATGGGGAGAAATGTTTAAAATGCTTAATAATAAGATGAAGAAAAGTGAAGTAGCTGCATCAAAACGAATACCAGAATTAAAAATGAGATTAATGCAGTATTAGAATGAAACCTGCTCAAAGGATTAATAAACTGAACAATTGATGTCGGTGGTTTTATTTATTAAATAGACTTTTCGACAATTTCTTGTTATATCAGGAAGTCCTCTGTCTTTTGTATATTCGTAAATGGTATTTGTTTTATTCTGGAGCTACAAAAAGTGTCCCACAAGCTGCGGGATAAATGAAGAATATAATAAAGGGGCTAAATGTTTTCCTGGGACAATAAAACCCATTTACTTTTTCAGCGGGAAAAGCTAGAATAAACCAGGATGGCTAGAATATCAATACTGATAATTTTGCTGGTGGGATTCTGCGGGCTGGGTGGGGAAGAAAGCCGGGCGGAGGTTGGGGTAGGGTTGGAAACCTTCCCGAATTATCGGGAAAAGAAAGAAGATAAAAAAGAGAAAAAAGTTGTCAACCCGACCGTCAATCTGATTGCCGGTTACTTTAAGTTGGATCAGAAGGAAGCCCAAACCTTATTTGAGCAGGGCTATGGTTACGGAGAGTTGATCCGGGTTTTTCTGATTGCCCGGAAGATCAATAAGCCGGTCAAAGATCTCGTTAAACGACGCGATAGAGGAGAAACTTTTAAAAAGATTTGCGAACGCTTTAAGTTAGATTTTTGGGAGATGGATCAACAAGCGGAGAAAATCCGGGAAGAAATAAAGAGGGAGGAAAAATGACGGAAAAAAAATCAATAGTCGGGTTGTTTTTAATTTTTTATATTATTTCTTTAGCCATCGGCGGCTGGTTAATCTTGGCTTCTCCGGGAAAAAAAGGGGATAAATCGCTGAATAAGCTCAAGGGCAAGATACCCTCTTTCTCAGAGGCGCGGGAAACAGTGGCTTGGGTGGAGATTTATGGCCCGATTCAGGTCGGGATGGGCGGGCGTTCAATTTTCGGTTACGGATCCGATCATATCGTCCGGAAGCTGCATAGCATTCGGGAAAATAAATCGGTCAAGGCGGTGGTTTTGCGGATCAACAGTCCGGGGGGCAGTGTCGCGGCGGTTCAGGAGATTTACAAGGAAGTGATGGAGCTGCGCAAAGAGAAAAAAGTGGTAGTTGCCTCGATGGGCGATGTGGCCGCTTCTGGTGGATATTATATCGCTTCCGCGGCGGACAAAATTGTCGCCAATCCGGGCACCATTACCGGCAGTATCGGTGTAATCATGGAGTTCGGAAACCTGGCTGAGCTTTTTCGTAAAATCGGGGTAAATATTGAGGTGATCAAAAGCGGCAAGTATAAGGATATTTCTTCTTTTTCCCGGTCGATTACTGAGGAGGAAAAACTTATCTTGCAGGGTCTAATCAATGATGCTTATGAGCAATTTGTGCAATCGATCGTTCAAGGCCGAAAGATGGATGAAACCAAGGTTCGCAATCTGGCCGACGGGCGGATTTTTACCGGCAGTCAGGCCTTGCGAGAAGGTTTGGTGGACAGTTTAGGCAATTTTGAGGAAGCGATCGCTTTAGCCGCTCAATTGGCGAACATTAAAGGCAAACCGGAGGTTTCCGAGGATTTTGAACCCTGGAAAAAATTGCGGTTCCTTTTTAATCCCGGTTATCAGGATTCCTCAATCAGTAAAATTTTACCCGCTCAAAAAGTCCGCTTTGAATATACGATGGAGTGATTTTTATGCAGATCTCTTTAACTGAAATTTTTTATAGTTGTTTTGTTTCGCCGAAGAAAGCGATTCAGCAGATTGTTGTTTCTCCCTCTCTTTCCTCGTCGATCCTGGTCGTGGTTTTTTCTTTGTTCGCCCATACTTTAAGTGTTTTGATCTTGCTCAATTTTCCCGGCGATGTTGCTTCAAAGTTGTTGATCTATGGGTTCCCTTTACGCTTGATGGTCACTGTATTGGTTTGGATAATTTTGGCGGCGGTTTTACATCTGATGGCCGAGGTGTTAGGCGGAGAAGGACGGGCGGGAACATTGTTTATCCTCTTTGGTTACAGCCTGCTTCCTTTAAATTTAAGTTTGCCGCTCTCGTTTATTGCCCGGGGTGTTTCCCATCCCCTAATTTATCTTCTGGGAATGATCGTTATTTTGGTCTGGATAATTTATAATCAGATTCAGGGAATAAAACAGGTCTATCGGTTTGAGTTGGGGCAGGCCGTTTTCACCTGGCTGACCCCCTTTCTGCTGGGCGGAACAATCATTCTGACCTCTATCGCTTCTTTAATTATTGGAACAATCACCACAGTGGTTGCTTTGTTGGGATGATTAGCGAAAAACCTTCCTATTTAGGTCTCAGTGAACGCGGCTTTCTGGAAAAGATCAAAGCGTTGGAATCTCTTCTGAGGAATTGCCTTCTTTGTCCCCGCCGCTGTCAGGTAAATCGTTTAAAGGATCAGTTGGGAATCTGTCGAACAGGCAAAGAAATAAAAGTTTCCAGTCATAACCTGCATTTCGGCGAGGAGCCGCCGATTTCCGGCGCCCGGGGTTCGGGCGCAATTTTTTTTGCTTACTGCAGTTTAAGATGTGTGTTCTGCCAGAATTATCCGATCAGCCAGTTCGGGCACGGTAACCCGGTCACGATCGAAGAGCTGGGTTCGATGATGCTTAGCTTACAGCAGCAGGGAGCGCAGAATATAAATTTGGTCACTCCTACCCATTTGCTTTGGCAAATCGTCCAGGCTCTTTATTGGGCTTCCCGGCGCGGGTTAGCCCTGCCGATCGTCTACAACAGCGGCGGTTATGAAAGTGTGGAAACACTCGCTTTGCTCGAAGGCCTGATTGATATCTATCTGCCCGACGCCAAATATTCCGCTGAAGAGCAGGCGATAAAATATTCTTCGGCTCCCAATTATTGGGAAGTGAACAAACCGGCCTTAAAAGAAATGTATCGTCAGGTAGGCAATTTAACGATTAATGAAGAAGGGGCAGCCCTGCGCGGCCTTTTGGTTCGGCATTTAGTTTTGCCGGAGGGGATTAGCGGCTCGGAAAAAGTTCTAAAATTTTTGGCCGAAGAAATTTCTCCCGATTTATCGGTAAGCCTGATGGCTCAGTATCATCCGGCGCACCAGGCCAATTCCTACCCCGAGCTTTCCCGCCGACTCAGCGCCGGGGAGTACCAAAAAGTTTTAGATCTTGCCGACTCCCTGGGTCTGAAAAACGGCTGGCGACAGGAGTTATAATCCCCCAAAAAATCTTAACATAAAATTAACAAAATCTTAACATAATCTTAACATCAATATTGTATACTATTGGCGAGGGTTGTAAAGAAACAAGAATTTCCGACGAGAGAAAGAAAAAACAGGGCCGGACTTAAGCCTGGCGGCAGAAAAAGAGCGGATAAATAAAATTCGGTAAAAAGAGGCAAGAAACAGGGCAAAAAATCTTAACATAAAATTAACAAAATCTTAACATAATCTTAACACCGATTTTGTATACTGTTTGTAAAGATAGGGTCTAGGGTAAAGAATAGTTGTTGAAGCCGGGAAGGCAAAGTTAAAATTTAAGAACAGGAGGGAGTGCAATGAAAAAGTTCAGCAAGATGTTAGCGGCAGCAGTAGTCAGTGTGTTTGTCTTAGGGTTGGTGAATTTCTCCCAAGCGGAGGTGAAGGATGATCAACCTTTCGCCCAATTCCAACAATGGGCCATCAGCCATCAAAACACGGTGGCGGGGGAGAAGTTGGCGCCAAAAATAAAATGGATTAAAGAAAAGCTAGGGATGGAAGTTAAGGAAGCAGGAAATGGGAAATTGATTGCTACAGGCAGGTTAACTGACGCAGAATCTAAGAAAGCAACAGAAGATGCATTGAAGCATGCTCGAGAACAAGAAGTGATAGGTAGGATTACTTTTAATCAGAAAGCACTGAAAGGAAATGATCTCCTAGGCGATTTCTATGCCACTTCAGAAAAGCTCCCTATTCTCCTCAGTACTTGGTTGAACGATAAAATTTTGCCTAATTTTAAGCAAGAAGGGATAGATAAGGTAGTGGTAGTAGATAAACTTTATAAGCAGGATGGAAAAACACCGGTACAAAGTTTGTTTTTGGCAGATACTAAAAATCGTATAGTATATATCAGTAAAGAAAATTACATGCTTAGGTTCCAATATATACATGATTCTGAAGGAAACATAAACCCTGTCCTTGAGGCAGAGCTTATTAAAGATCAGTTGGATTTTATTGCCGCCATGCATGAAGCAACCCATATTGCGGAAGCTGATCTCGAAGAAAGCAAGGTGCAAGATAAATATGATTCAGAGCTTGTCGAGTATTTCTATTTAATGCGGACTTGGATGGCGTCCAGTAAAAACGTTGTTCTTCAGCTTGGACAACATTTTGACACGATACTCGCTAAAGTAGAGCTTAAGCTAGCAAAAGGTTTTGATTTAAACACGAATGTCGATGCAATTGTTGTCGGGGCTGATTTTATGGATAAAGATGGCCAAGTAGATGCTGAAGCGGTAATATTTTCTTTAAAGGCTAATGAGAAACTTAATAATTTAAAAATTAAGCATACTATTAAGTTTCTTATTACAGAAGCAGACTTAGCGAAGAATCCTAATATTGAAAAACAGTTAAGATATGCTTTTAAGTATTTGGCTCCGGAAATGGGGGGTAAAGTGGTAGAAACCGATGTGCTAGTAGTATCAGGGAAAGATACCTTGGAGAAAATTTCAAATGGAATCGAAGCCGTAAGAACGGCCAATACTAAGGCTGGTAAATCTCCTGCTTTAATTGCCGTGGCGACAAGTCAAAAATTAGATGCTAATGCGGCGGGAGTTATGGCTAAAAACAAAGAAGTTGCTTTGAGCTTCTTGGAAAGAGATTTAAAAACCGGAGAGCATGCGCCTTTTTCCGAATTATTAATGAAAGCAGTTAATGGAGCGATTAATAATCAGAAGATCGCAATACCGGTTGGACCAATAGTATTGCCGACAGAGATCGAGCAAGGATTAAAAAACGCTTGGGAGGAAATATTGAGGCTTCACAAATTAGCAATTCTGGCTTAAGATAATTTTCACTTAATACTTGCAGGGTGGCACTGTCCCCCCAATGCCATCCTGCATTATTTTTCTTTTCAGCGCGGAAGAAGACGCAAACCCAAAGGTTTGCCCTACATTATAAACAAAAGCAGGGCAAACTTTTAGGTTTGTGGTTTTGGTAATGTAAGGAACGCATATATGCGTTCCCTACGCAATTGGGGATATGAAAAGATTTTTCTTTTTTTATTGTGAAAGTTTTTGTACAATGTAGCCTTTGCAGGGGGGATGAATTTATGAAAGAGTTACGCCAGGTGTTTACGGTGGTTTTGGCCGTGTCGCTGTTGTTGGCGGCGGTGGATTTTTCTGTGGCGGGGAGTATGGATGATCGCAGTTTTTGGAAACTGCGTGAACAGGCGATTAAACGGCGGCAGGCCGCTCAGAAGGGTGTTGCTCCGGGCAAAGCAGGCGAGAAAAAATCAGCTGTTCCCGGTAGTGTCATTCCGGCCGATAGTGCGGGTACGGCAGGCAAATCGGTTATTCCGGATAATTTTATACCCTCCAAAGATGCGGATACAGGAGCCGATTTAACTACCTCACTGCCTGATTTTACCGATGAAGAATATACAGATGCTGAAGATATTGGCTTAGGCGGGTTACCGGCGCTGGCTCCGGAAGATATTCGGGTGGCTGGCGAATACGGCAGTGTCAGCGATCTTTATAATCCCGGTAAAGCGGACCAAAAGTTGATTATTCATATCCGCGATGCCCATTGTCATTACGAGGCGCAAAAAAATATCGCTAAGCTGCTGGAAGGGTTGATTAAAGATTATGGGGTAAACCTGGTGCTTTTAGAGGGCTCCAGTGAAGAAAATAGCTTGGCTGATCTCCGTACTTTGAATACCAGGGAAAACCGGGAGAAGGTGGCGGACCGTTATTTGCGTCAAGGATTGATTTCCGGTGAAGAATATTTGGATGTGGTTTCGGATTTAAATTTTTCTCCGCGTGGGGTGGAGAATTTTGCGGTTTATAAAAAACATGTGCGGGCTTACGGCGGGTTGGCGAAAATAAAAGTTGAATCCCAAACGGTCTTGAGTAAAATTGAGACCAGTCTGGTGAACCTGAAAAGCCGGATATTCAATAAAGATTTAAAAGAAATGGATCAGAACCGCAGCGCCTACGAGACGGAAAAATTAAGTTTGCCGCAATATTGTTTTTTCTTGGGTAATAAAGCGGCCAGCCGGGGGGTTGCTTTTAATAAAGAGTTCCGCAACTTTCATTATTTTTATCAAGTAAACAAAATTGAAGGGTATATGGATTTTGCCAAAGCCGAGAAAGAGCGCGATAAAATTTTGTCTTCGCTCCGACAAAAATTAAGCAAAACCGCGCTGATGGAATTCAACGACCAGATCGAAAAATATAAACGGGACGAATTAACCACCGGCGAATTTTATAGTTATGTAAGGAACACCGCTGAGGATACCGGCGTGGATTTGCGGCAGAGTCCGCAATTTAATTTTTATGTTTTGTATGTCAAATACTCGGAAGAAATGGATACGATCGCTTTATTCAATGAAATTAAACAGCTGGAAAGAAAAACCAAGCAAACTATGTACGAAACCGAGGAGCAAAAAAGATTAGATAAAGCCGCCGGTCAAATAGCTTTGTTAAAAGGGATGGTGGAATTCTCTTTGTCGCCGGATGATTATCTGGATTGGGAAAAAAATCGTTCGGAAATAAAAACTTATAACTGGGCAGTTTTTCTGGATGCCGAGTTGACGAAGTACGGTTTTTCACCATTGGATTTTAAAACCGGCTCGTATATAAAAAAATATTTGCCTAAATATGAGGAGTTTTATCAACTGGCTTTAGAGCGGGATAAAACCCTTTTTGAGAACAGCCTGGCAGAGATGGACAAAAACGGCCAGAAAGTGGCCGTCCTGATCGCCGGCGGTTTCCATACCCCGCGGATCACCAAAATGATGCAGGACAAAGAGATCGCTTATACGGTAATTTTGCCGACAATTACCCAGGAAGGCAACCCCGATCTCTACACCTCCGCGATGAAACTGACCATGTCGGCGCTGGAATAAGGAAAATAAAGAGTAGAGACGCAAAATTTTGCGTCTCTACAAGCTTGAAACAAAAGCAGTACTTGCAGACTGGCGCTGTCCCCCCAATGCCGGTCTGCATTTTTTTTACCCTATAATAAGGGAAAAATTTAAAGAAATTGACAAGCGATGCCTATCTTGTATATAATTTAGGCTAGATGGCAGAGAAACCAAATAAATCCGATAAACAAGACCTTCCTTTAGCCGCAAACATTGTCAGAGCTTTGCGGGCAGCGATCGCTAATTTCAAAATTTATCCAGCCGCATCCCAAATTATTAAAGACTCAATTGCCAATGCTTATCAACTCCTGCAGGAGTTTCTTAAAAATAATCCCAGTTTTATTTTAGCCGAAGTGCAAGGTAAATTGGTGGTCAACGGTAAAGAAATTTCCGATCCCTATATTCTGCAGCTGCTCACCCAACAGCGTATTCAATCCTGCTCTTTAAAAAAAGAGTTAAGCGCAGAGGAACTTCATTTTCTTATTTCCGAATTAGCTAAAAAAGAAACCAATGCGCAATCTTCCCTGAAAGAATCCATTGAAGAGAAAAAAATTGCCAATATTACTGTTGACCAGACAAAGTATACGGTGCTTAATGAAAACCAGATTGTTTTGGAAAAAATGGATCAGCTTTTTCGGGATGGGCAGGATTTGCCCGAAATCTTAAAAAATATTCGGGAAGGATATAATCTGGTTAATTCCTTGCCTGACCCCGAAGACCGAAAAAAAAGCCAGGAACGCCTCGCCGAGCGGCTGGCCACCCTTCCTCCAGCGACCTTAAGGGAAATTTTCGAACAAAAACTTCCCGCAGAAATTGAAGATTCGGGTCTGAAAGATCAAATCCTCGCCTCCCTTTCCCAAGATAAAATTAAAGAGATTTTTTCTGATATCGCCCGCTGGTATCAGGAGGTTAGAAATCAATCTGATTCGGATTTTGACGTTATCGAAAAATTAGGACAGTTGAAAAATTTCTTAAACAAAGTGCTGCTTTCACCGCTTTCCCACGATGTGCCTTTTTCTTTGTTGGAGGAGTTACTGCATATCGGTTTAATTACGGAAATCCCGGCTTGGGCGGATAAAGACAAGGAAAAATCATTGATCGCGAAGGTGGAAGAAATTCTGGAAAAGGACGCCAGCGTCCTGTTAGAGAATCCGTTGCGTAATAAAATACCGGAGATAATGAAGGAAATCTGCGCCGAGCAGTTAAGCGAGTTAATCGATAAGTTTACCGGAAAAATTGTGGAAAATATCAGTCAGACAACCGGTAAAATACAGTCTATCGCGGTGAATTCTTTAGCCGCGGTCTTGGAAGTTTTGAATAAGTATGACCGGGATCTTTCGATACTGCAAATTGAAAAGGCGTTTAAATCATCGATACAAAAAACTTCCGATCTGGAAATCTATAAAGTATTTTTAAAAATATTTTCTCTGCTGGTTAATCGGGATATTCTTAAAGAGCGGTATGAAAGCGCCAAACAACTTATCTTGTTGTTAAAAAAAGAGCGCCTGCTTTCTTTGCCGGTGGAAAAAAAAGAGCTTATTTCCAGAACCATTAAAGATAGTTTTGAGAAAATAACTGAGCTGCTGGTGAGGGATTTTGACTCCGGAATTAAGAGTAAAGAAGAAGGGGCGGCGCAGATTATCTATTGTTTTGGCGATGAGAATCCGGCGGCGCTTTTAAAACTGGTGAGGGAAACAGATTCTTTAAGGCTGCATAAAAAGCTGGCCTTATTGTTGAAGGACAACCGGGATATTGATTCGCTAATCAGAAGGGAGTTGAGTTTAGATAACCATCCTGTGATGATTATCAGAATTTTGGAAATTCTTCCGGAACTGGGTTTAATTAACTTTTTAGAAGAACTGGAAAAATTTGTCAACTTCCCCGAGATGGAAGTAAAAAAGAAAATAATTTGTTTATTACGGCAGGAAGAAAGGGAAGAAACCAAAAAGCTTCTTCTGCGTTTTCTCGATGATTACGATGATAAATTTAAGTTAGAGGTGGTGCGGGTTATCGCGGGCATGAAGTATTCTCCTTCAGTCGAGAAACTTATTTCTCTGGCCGAAGCCGCTTCAGCAGGGGTGTTGGAAGAAATTTGTTCGGCTTTAGGAATATTAGCCGGCCCGCAAGCCGGCTCCGGGTTAATTAAAATTTTGCAAGGCAAAAAGACCTGGCTTAGCCGCTCTTTGCCGCCTGAACCGGTAAGAATCAAGGTGGTTTGGGCCTTGAGAAATTTCCCTTCTCCGGAAGTGGAGAATGTGCTTTTGCAGGCGCTGAAAGATAAAAGCGGCATCGTTAAAAAAATTGCCGCCGAGTCCTTAAACATAATCCACGGAAAATAAGACGCAGGACGCAAATTATAAATTATGAATTTTAAATTTTAAATCTAACGATCAGCCTGCCTTTACAAATCTTTCCGGATGAAGTATAATAAATTTTCTTTTACAATAATCTCTATCAAGAATAATCAGCGGGCAAAATAAAATCTTGGGTAAACGAGGAATGTTTTTATGGCTAAAATTTCGGTTTCGATTGTCGGTGCCAGCGGTTACACGGGTCGGGAATTGATCGGGATCCTTTCCAGACATCCCAACGTAAAACTTACGCATCTCAGTTCGGAGTCTCATTCCGGGGAGCCGATTCATCAACTGCATAAACAGCTTTACGGCCGCTGTAATTTGTTTTGTGAAAAATTGGACATTAAAAAATTTGCTGAAAATAGCGAGGTGATTTTTTCTGCTCTACCGCCGTCAGCGGGGGTAGAAATAATCAATCAGTTTTTTTCCCTGGGCCGGAAGGTGATTGATTTGTCCGCCGATTTCCGGCTGAAAGATAAATCCGCCTACGAGCAGTGGTATAATTTCAAACACAGTTATCCGGCGCTTTTGTCCAAAGCGGTCTACGGTTTACCCGAACTCTTTCGCGAGAAAATAAAGAAGGCCAGAATTGTCGCCAACCCCGGCTGTTATGCTACGGCGATCACCTTGGGGGCCTCTCCGCTGTTGACGCAGAAATGGGTTAAGAAAGACACCTTTGTCGCCGACGCTAAATCCGGTGTTTCCGGAGCCGGAAAAAAACTTTCTTTGAAATACCTCTATTCGCAATGCAACGAAAATTTTTCGGCTTACAATGTGGCGCTGCATCGGCATACCCCGGAAATTGAGCAGACCTTCACCGAAAATTTTGGATGCCGGACGAAAGTTCTTTTTGTTCCCCATCTGGCGCCGATGGACCGGGGGATTTTTGCCACTTTGTATTTTGATTTAACCAAAAAAATTGAAACCGGAGAAGCCTTAAACTTATTTGCCAACTTTTACAAAAATGAACCTTTTGTTGATGTCTTACCGGAAGGGGAGTTTCCCGAAACCAGGGATGTGCGGGGAACAAATTTCTGCGCGATCGGGGTGAAAGCAGATCAACGGACAAAAAAATTGATTGTTCTGGTTTGTATCGATAATTTAATCAAAGGAGCCTCCGGTCAGGCGGTGCAGAATATGAATCTGATCTCGGGGTTTCCGGAAAAAATGGGGTTAGTCAATAATGAAATTACCTAAAGGGTTTTGGCTGAATGGCTTGAATTGCGGGATTAGACCGAAAAAGAAAAAAAGAGATTTAGCGGTTTTTTATTCCTTCCAGCCGGCTAACGCTGTGGGGGTTTTTACTCAAAATTATGCAAAAGCGGCGCCGGTAATTCTTAGTCAGAAAAGAGTGCCGTCGAATACTGCGCAAGCCATCGTTGTCAATTCCGGCTGCGCTAATGCCGGCACTGGAAGCCAGGGGTTAAATGATGCCCAATATCTAACTAAAGTTGCGGCTCGTAAGCTGGGGTTGGAGACAACTTCAGTCTTAATGGCTTCGACCGGGGTGATCGGAGAGTATCTGCCGGTAGAAAAAATGGAGCTGGGGATAAACCGGCTGTTGGATAATTTTTTTCCCCTGGACAGCGATCCGGCCGCGGCGGTAGAAGCAATTATGACTACGGATACATTCCCTAAAATTTCTTTCCGGCAGTTTAATCTGGCCGGCAAAAAAATTACTATTTGGGGATGCGCTAAAGGGGCGGGGATGATTAATCCTCAGATGGCGACGATGCTTTCTTTTATCTTGACTGATGCGGCTATCGAACTGAAAAATCTGGACCGTCTTTTAAAAGGGGCGGTGGAGAACAGTTTTAATTCCCTAACCGTAGACGGGGAAACTTCCACTAACGATTCTGTAATGCTTCTGGCGAACGGGGCGTCGTTGGCTTCTCCAGTTTTAGCGAAAACGAAGGAATCCCAAATTTTTCAAGCTAAATTAGCTGAGGTTTGTTTGGAGTTGGCTAAAAACATTGCCAGGGACGGTGAAGGAGCCGGCAAACTGATTGAGGTGATAGTGAAAAATGCGCCTTCCCCGCAGAAAGCCCGAATACTGGCCAAAAGCGTGGCGAATTCATCTTTGGTGAAAACTGCGATTTATGGTAACGATCCGAATTGGGGCCGGGTTATTTCAGCTTTGGGCAAAGCGGGAGTAAAATTTTTACCGCAAAAAACGTCAATTTATTTCGGCAGTATTTGTTTAGCCAAAAATGGTCTGCCGCAGAATTTTTCTGAGCCGGAAAGCAGAAAGATTTTATCCCGGAAAGAGGTTCGGATAACAATCGATTTGCATTACGGCAAAAATTCTGCTAAAATTTTCACCTGTGATTTAACACCAAAATATGTGGAGATTAATTCTGACTACCGATCTTAACTAAATAGTTATAGTTTCTAAGTTCCACTACAGTGAATTGAAAGTTGTTGAAGTGTTCCCCCTTTTTAAAGAGGGGAAAAAACGTCCCAGGCATGTAAAATTCCGATTTTGATCACTTGTCTTATGAAGACGAAAATAATTAAAGTGGATCGCAGGCATCTAAAGAAAGAAGATCTCCGGTTGGTTGTTGAGGCCGTACGGGAGGGAAAAAATTTAGTTTTCCCGACGGATACCGTTTATGGTTTGGGGGCGAACGCTTTTAATCCCCAAGCCATCAAGAATATTTATAAAATAAAAGGAAGAAGTTTTAATAAACCGTTGATTTTGTTTATTCCGAGAAGTGAACAATTGACCCCGCTGATTAGCGATCCCGCTTGGGAAGTGCAGAATTTAATTAACCAATTTTGGCCCGGCCCTTTAACCATAATCTTTAAGGCTTCCCCGATGGCTCAGATGGTTACCGGACGCAGTTCTGTGGCGGTGAGAATACCCGATGACAAGGTTGTTTTACAGATTTTAAATGAATTAGATGTTCCCTTAGCCACCACCAGCGCTAATCGTTCCGGTCATCCCAGTCCGCTTACTTTTTCTTCGGCGTCAAAGGAATTATCCGGGAAAGTAGATTTAATCATCGATGCCGGAAAAACCAAGCTGGGAAAAGAATCCACAATCATTGACGCCAGCAGTTTTCCTTTTTGTATCCTGAGAGAAGGCTGTTTGACTAAAGGAGAAATATTTCGTGCCCTCCAATGTTAAAGGTATTTTGTTTGTCTGCACGGGCAATACCTGCCGAAGTCTAATGGCTGAAATTCTAACCAGGAAAATGCTTGAAGAAAATGGTCTCAGCGATGTTCTGGTCTTTTCTCGCGGCATCGCCGGTTCGCCGCTGTTTCAGGTGCCCGAGGTGGTCAAAGAACTTTTAAAAGCATACGGAGATGTTTCCCAGCATCGATCTCAAACGATTAGTGAAAATGATTTAAAATTAGCGGACATTGTTTTAACGATGGAGAAGCTGCAAAGGGATGTCGTTGCCCGGCGGTTTCCCAAATATAAAGATAAAATTTTCCTTTTTCAAGAGTTTATTGAAGAAAATAATTTTGCCGATATCTCCGATCCGATCGGTCAAAACAAAGAAGTATATTACCGTTGTTTTAATGAAATCAAGGATGGTTTGCCGAAATTGATTAAGAAGTTATGGAGGGAGAAAAAAAATGAGTATATTGAGAAAAACTGATCGTGAAGTTTATGAAGCAATTCAATTAGAGACTGCGCGGCAGTTTAATAAAATCGAATTAATTGCTTCGGAAAATTTTGTTTCGGAAGCGGTGTTGGAAGCTCAAGGATCGATTTTTACCAATAAATATGCCGAAGGGTATCCGGGGAAACGTTATTACGGCGGCTGTGAAAATATGGATTTAGTGGAGAACCTGGCCATCGAGCGGGCAAAAAAACTGTTCGGCGCCGAACATGTTAATGTTCAATCGCATTCCGGCACCCAGGCGAATATGGCGGTATATTTTTCGGTGCTCAAGCTGGGTGACACGATCATGGGGATGCATCTTTCCCATGGCGGGCATCTTTCCCACGGTCATCCGATCAGTTTTTCCGGAAAATATTTTAAAACGGTGCCGATCAGCGTCACTAAAAAAACCGAAACGATCAATTACCATGAGATGCGGCGTTTGGCGATCGAACACAAACCAAATTTGATTGTGGCCGGCGCTTCGGCTTACTCCCGAATTATTGACTTTAGAAAATTTCGGGATGTCTGTGACCGGGTGGGGGCGTATCTGCTTGCCGATATCGCTCACATCGCCGGGTTGATTGTTGCCGGTCTGCATCCCTCTCCTTTTCCCTACGCCGATTTTGTGACCACGACCACGCACAAAACCTTGCGCGGGCCGCGGGGCGGGATGATTATGTGTAAGCAAAAGTATGCTTTAGCGCTGGATAAAACTGTTTTTCCTGGGATGCAAGGCGGGCCTTTGATGCATGTAGTTGCGGCCAAAGCGGTGGCTTTGGGCGAAGCCTTGAAACCGGAGTTTAAGGTATATCAAAAACAAATACTACTCAATGCCCAAGCTCTGGCGAAGGCGATGAAGAAACACCGGTTCCGGGTTGTTTCCGGAGGCACCGATAATCATTTAATGCTGATTGATTTAAGAACAAAACACCTCACCGGCGATATCGCCGAGGATGTTTTGGATGAGGCCGGAATCACGGTGAACAAAAACAGTATCCCTCACGATCCAACCAAACCGTTTGTCACCAGCGGGATCCGGCTAGGGACGCCGGCTGTAACCACGCGGGGGATGAAAGAAAAAGAGATGGAAGTGATTGCGGAATTAATCAGTGAGGCTTTGTCTCGCCGCAACGACGATATTTATCTGTCTAAAATCCGCAAACGTTCGGAAGATCTTTGCAAAAAATTCCCGATTTATAAAAACAGACTAGAGACTTGAGTCATGAGTCTTGTGTGGTGAGTCTAAAAGAATTGATTGCTTTAAACACACAACCCATAACTCACGACTCACGACGGGTTTTTATCGTTTTTTTCCTCAGCAGGTGATGGTAAGCGAGGGCAAAACGATGGGCTTCATCGCGGACCGCTTGCAGTAAATGTAAGGCCCGGGAATTTTTTGGCAGCGCCAAACTTTGCGGCTTGCCGGGAAAATATATTTCTTCTTCTTTTTTGGCCAGACCGATAATCGGCAAGCCGGATAGATTCAGTTGAGCCAATCTTTTTTTTACGGTGTTAATTTGCGGCAATCCGCCATCAATCAGAATTAAATCGGGGAGTGGGGATTTTTCTTCTAAACGGCGGCGATATCTTCGTTCCACCACTTCTGCCAGCATCTGCGGGTCGTCGCTATTGGTAACAGTTTTTATTTTAAATCTCCGGTATTCATTTTTGTTGGCTTCAGCATTTTCAAAGACCGCTAAAGAACCGACTGCTTCCTTTCCGCTTAGGTTGGAGATGTCAAAGGCTTCAATCCGGCAGGGCAATTTTTTTAACTGCAATACCTTCTTTAAATCTTTTAAAATATCCGTTTTGTCTAAATGAGCGAGCACCTCCTCTTCGCTAACTTCCCGGAAGCGGATTTTTTCCAGGGTTGATTTTAAGGCCTCAATTTCCTTCTTCAATTGCTGGGCTTTTTCAAAATTTAATTTTAGCGCGGCGGAATGCATTTCTTTTTCCAACCGGCTGATTAAATTTTTGTTGTCTCTTTTTAGGAAAGCGACAGCTGTCCGGACATTGCCGGCGTAATCTTCCCGGCTGATTTTATTGATACAGGGGCCGGGGCAAAGCCCGAGATAATAATTTAAACTGCAGGGTTTTTTCTGGAAATTTGAAGGTTGGCCAGCCTCCACTTTTCCTGCGCAGGTTCTCACCAGGAAATTTTTTCGAATGAATTTGATCGCCTGCCGCAGGGAGTTGACATCAGGATAGGGTCCAAAATATTTTGCGCCATCAGCGGCTATTTTTCTGGTGATCTGGATCCGGGGAAAATCTTCGTTGGTAATTTTTAAAAAAGGATAAGTTTTACTGTCCTTTAAAGCAACATTATACTTAGGTTGATATTTTTTGATTAATTTATTCTCCAGGATCAGGGCTTCTTTTTCGTTGGCGGTAATCAGGTAATCGATGCGGCAAATTTGATTAACCAGCAAGTTGGTCCGGGGATGATCAGCCGGACGCTGAAAATATGAACTAACCCTTTTGTGTAAAGAGGAAGCTTTCCCGATATATAAGATTTGTCCCGAATAATCTCGGAAAATATAGTTCCCAGGACGATCCGGAAGATTAATTAATTTTTCTTTTAAAGTCATAAAAATATAGGGTTCAAGGTATCTAGGGTAATTATACCATATTTTTTCATTTGCTCATTGAAAATGATTATTGTATAATGCGAAGGTATATGTGGAAAGGATTTGAATGTTAACACGGTTAATTAGCGGCGCTGTCCAGGGGATCGATGGCTACCTTATCCATGTGGAGGTGGATATCATTTCCGGTTTGCCCAGTTTCGCCACTGTCGGCTTGCCCGATGCCGCGGTTCGGGAAGCGAAAGAACGGGTGATGGCGGCGATAAAAAATTCCGGGTTTGATTTTCCCGTAAAACGGATGACGGTAAATCTGGCTCCGGCCAATATCAAGAAAGAGGGTTCTTCCTTTGATTTGCCGATCGCCTTAGGAATACTTTTAGCAACCGAACAATTAAAAAGCAAGAAAATAGAAAATTATTTAGTTCTCGGGGAACTGCTCTTAGACGGCAGTATCCGGGCAGTTAAAGGTGTTCTGCCGATCGCTCTCACCGCCCAAAAGGAAGGGATAGAAGGAATTATCCTTCCTCAGGCTAATGCTGAAGAAGCCGCCGTTATCGAGGGCTTAAAAGTGGTGCCGGTAAAACATTTGACGGAAGTAGTCCGGTTTTTGGAAGAGGAATCGGACGATAAGGTTTTTAAAGTCGATCTTAACCGGATCTTTAGCGCCGTGCCTTATTATGAACTGGATTTTTCCGATGTCAAAGGGCAGCAATTTGCCAAGCGTTCGTTGGAAATCGCTGCTTCCGGCGGACATAACATTTTATTGGTAGGACCGCCGGGGTCGGGGAAAACGATGCTGGCTAAATGTCTGCCTTCGATACTTCCTCCCTTAACTTTTCCCGAGGCTTTAGAAACCACTAAAATTTATTCGGTTGCCGGATTATTACCTCAAGGCGTCTCACTGCTCAATCTGCGTCCGTTTCGTTCCCCGCATCATACCATTTCGGATGTCGCACTGGTTGGCGGGGGGAGTTATCCTCGTCCGGGGGAAGTTAGTCTTGCCCATCACGGGGTGCTTTTTTTAGATGAGCTGCCTGAGTTTCACCGAAATGCCTTAGAGGTGTTAAGGCAGCCCATCGAAGAAGGCGTAGTGACAATTTCCCGGGCCTCAGCTTCTTTTGCCTATCCGGCCCGGTTTATGCTGGCGGTAGCCTTCAACCCCTGTCCGTGCGGATATTACGGTCATCCGCTGCGTCCGTGCAGCTGCAACCCCTTTCAGATACAAAAATACATGTCGAGAATTTCGGGTCCCTTGTTGGACCGCATCGATTTGCATATCGAAGTTCCGGCGGTAAAATTTGACGAATTATCCGCCGAGTCTTGCGGGGAATCATCAGCGGTAATTCGGGAAAGAGTAAAACAGGCTCGTCAAATCCAGTTGGAACGGTTTAAAAAATATAAGAATGTTTACAGTAATGCGCAGATGGACAGCAAACAATTAAAAAAGTATTCTCCGGTTGATAAGGAAGGCCAAAGTTTGCTGAAAAACGCGATAGAGCGGCTGGGTTTTTCCGCCCGGGCTTATAACCGGATTTTAAAAGTAGCCCGGACGATAGCCGATTTGAATAACACTGAAAAAATTTCTTCGGCGCATATTTCCGAGGCGATTCAAGACCGCAGTTTAGATAAAAATTTTGTTCAGGGATAGAAACTGTAAGATGGTTTTTTTTGGGGGGGGGATGACCGTTCTTGATTTGGGGGTAAATAAAAAAAAGAAAATTTTAGTTGTTGAGGATGATCTCTTTCAAGGTGATGTTTTGGAAACCGCCCTTTCCAAAAAGTATGATGTTTTGAGGGCTGTCAACGGTGTATTAGCTCTGGAGAAAGTTAAATGGAATACCCCGGATCTAATTATCTTAGATATGATGATGCCGGAGATGGGTGGCTACGAAGTTTTAAAAAACCTGCAAAGCTTATCGTCTACCCAAAAGATTCCGGTGATAATTTTAACTTCCCGGAATTTTGACGTTACTACAGTGGAGATGTTTAAACAGGAACCGAATGTGGTGAGTTACCTTCAAAAACCGATTTCGCCTGATCTTCTGCTCTATAAAATCGAAGAAATCCTGAGAGAAAAATTTGCGGGGGAAGGATTTGAACCTTCGACCTCCGGGTTATGAGCCCGACGAGCTACCAGCCTGCTCCACCCCGCGATATTCAAGCATTATATTTTTTAAGTTGCAGCAAGTCAAGGGAAAAGTGAAAAAAAGAAAAGAAGGTGAGGAGTAGTGAGCATAGTTTATTTTCTGAAAATGGAAGCGGCTCTCCAGTTGCCCGAGGCGCTGGAGAAGGTCGGCCTGGAAAATATTATCAAGCCGCGTGATTTTTGCGCCGTGAAAATGCATTTCGGAGAAAAAGGCAATAAAGGCTATATCCACCCGAAATTTATAAAACCAATTACGGAAAAAATTGCCGGTTTGTCCGCCTATCCTTTTTTAACCGATACGAATACCATTTATATCGGGCAGAGGGCTGATGCCTGGCATCATTTAAAGGTTGCCGCTGAACATGGTTATAGCTTGGAAAAAATCGGCGTGCCGGTGATTATCGCCGACGGACTGCGGGGTAATTCCTCGGTTAATGTGGAGATAGGGCAGAAACATTTTTTTAAAGTAAAGATTGCTAACGCCATTCATTATGCGGACAGTCTCCTTTTTATCTCTCATTTCAAAGGGCACGAGCTTTATGGGTTTGGCGGCGCTTTGAAAAATATCGGCATGGGCTGCGCGGCCCGGGCCGGCAAATATAGTATGCACGATGCTCTCCGGCCTAAGGTTGAAGAACAGCGCTGTAAAGCTTGCGGGGTATGCCTTCGTTGGTGCAGTTCGCAGGCTCTTACCCTGGTTGAAGACAAAAAATCTGACCGGAAAATGATTAATCTGGATAAAACAAAATGCCGCGGCTGCGGCGAATGTATACTTTCTTGTCCGGAGGGGGTTTTTCAGATTCCCTGGGATGAAACGGCGGTGAATGCTCAGGAAAAAATGATCGAGTATGCTTATGGAACATTAAAGAATAAGCGGTATTTTTGCATAAATTTTCTGAATTTTATTACCCGGTTCTGCGATTGTTTCCAGACTAAAGAAGCTCCGTTAATTGACGATATCGGGATTTTGTTTTCCTTGGATCCGGTGTCAATCGATCAAGCCGGCATGGATTTGGTTAATCAAAAGGCGGGGAGGAATTTATTCCCCGAGATCGGCTGGAAAAAGCAATTGGAATACGCCGAAAAACTGGGTATCGGCCAACGGAATTATCAGCTGCTGGAAGTGTAAAATATCAAAATTCAAAAATCAAATATCAAAGTTTAAAATCAGAAGCGCAAAATTTAGGAGGAAAAATGGTCACGGAAAAAAAACTTAGGCTGCGGCAGGCTTTAATTAGTGTTTCCAATAAAGAAGGGTTGGTGGAATTTGCCCGGAGTTTAAGCGCGGGAGGCGTAAAAATTATTTCTACCGGCGGGACTTCGGCTAAATTGAAAGAAGCCGCTATCCCAGCGCAGGATGTAGCGCAGTTAACCGGGTTTCCAGAAATTTTGGATGGCCGGGTGAAAACTCTGCATCCCAAAATATTTGGGGGAATTTTGGCCCGGCGCGATCATCCCCGGCATCTTCAGGAGATAGAAAATCATCAAATTCAATTGATTGATCTGGTAGCCGTTAATCTTTATCCTTTTAAAGAAAGTCCTTCGATCGAAAATATAGATATCGGCGGGGTGACACTGTTGCGGGCGGCGGCAAAAAATTATCGGGATGTGATCGTGATTTGCGATCCGCAAGACTATCATTTTGTTCTCGAACAACTTCAACAACAGGGCGAATTGAACGAAGAGGAACGGCGCCGGTTGGCGCAGAAGGCCTTTGCTCACACCGCCGATTATGACGCTTGTATTGCCAGGTTTTTTCTTGCTCAGGGAGAATTGTTACCGGTCTCCCTGCAAATTTCCTTGAAAAAAGTTCAGGATTTGAGATACGGGGAAAATTCTCACCAAAAAGCCGCGCTTTATCAATCCCAGACGGAGGGAATTAAGGGAATAGTAACGGCCCGGCAGCTGCAGGGAAAAGAGCTTTCTTTTAATAATTATCTGGATTTAGAGGCCGCTTACAGTTTGGTTCAAGAGTTTTCCGGACCGGCCTGCATCATTGTTAAACATAATAACCCTTGCGGCGCGGCGGAAGGAAAGAGTTTGCTGGAGGCTTATCAAAATGCTCTCGCCTGTGATCCGGTATCGGCCTTCGGCGGGGTGATCGGATTTAACCGTCCGGTTGATAATTTAACGGCAATAGAGTTGGACAAGCTTTTTGTCGAATGTGTTATTGCTCCGGAATACGGCCCGCAGGCCCTGGGAGTTTTTTCCCGAAAAAAGAATTTGCGGGTTCTGGAAAAATCTTTGGAGAAAAATAATCAGGTCCAGTTGGATTATCGCTGTATCTCCGGCGGATTTCTGGTTCAGGAAAAAGATCAAATCCTTTCCCAACAGGAATCCAAGGCGGTTACAGAAACCAGTCCGGCCGCCGAAACATTGGAAGGGTTGGCTTTTGCCTGGAAGGTCTGCAAGTATGTCAAA
>JBDRON010000006.1:0-10711 GCA_043810025.1 Elusimicrobiota bacterium | reverse complement strand
TGACCCAAACATATCAAGTTAGTCCGAGTTGTGCTCGGAACTTTACATAGCTATGATGTTTTTTTCCCCCTTTTAAAAAGAGGGGTAGGGGAGATTTAGACAATATTTCTAATTTTCAAAATCCCCCTTTATCCCCCTTTTTTAAGGGGGAACACAAAAAAAACAAACATTAAAATTTCTGTGTTTCCAGTTAATTGTGAGCGGTCATGTACCTGAGTAGTTACCTTTCATTTAAGGTATTCTCCGGTTTTTAACATGTTTTTCCTGCGCCCTTTCAGGGCTTATTGTTCATGGGGTATTTCTTTTTCGGGGGTTAAAACCCCCGCCTATATTCCGGCGTCCTTTCAGGACTTCTTTAATCTCCGCTGTTAATTACATTCCATAATTCTTCCGGTGAGACTACCGCGGTGCCTAATTTGCCCACCACGATCCCGGCCGCGTAGTTGGCCAGGTAAGCGGCATCCACCGGTTTTGCCCCGCCGGCTAAGGCCAGGGTCAAAACGCTAATCACCGTATCACCGGCGCCGGTAACATCAAAAACTTCTCTGGCCACCGTTGGGATGTGAGTTATGCTGCCATCTTTTTCGAAAAGGGTCATCCCTTTTTCGCCCTGGGTAATCAATACTGAATGACTTTTTAAACGGCGGAGAATCTTTTCTGCCAAAACATTAACCTCGTTAGCGTCTTTCGGCATCGCGGCATGCATCCCCTGGGCAGCTTCCAGCAAATTCGGGGTGATACAGGTTACCCGGCGATAGCGCAGAAAATGTTCAATTTTGGGATCAACAGTCAACGGCCGATGAAACCTTTTAGCCGATTTTAAGGCTGTCTCCAACAGCGACCGGTTAATCACCCCTTTGCCGTAATCGGAAATAATTACCGCTTCCACCTGCGGAATAATTTTTTTAAGATATTCCTTTAAATTATTATTTAGCGAAAGATGAACCTCGCCTTTAATTTCCCGATCAACCCGGACAACCTGCTGATGCTGGGCAACAATTCTGGTTTTGCGAATAGTCGGCCGGTGTTCGTCCCGAAAAACCCCTTGCGTATCTACTCCAAGTTTGGCAAACTGATTAAGCAAAAAATCACCGGCGACATCTTTACCCACCCAACCGGCCGCATAAACTTTTGCTCCCAAATGGGAAAGATTATTCACCACATTGCCTGCTCCACCCGGAGACATTGTTTCCCGGGTTATTTCCACTACCGGCACCGGAGCTTCCGGAGAAATCCGGCCAACATTACCCCAAATAAATTCATCGACCATCAAATCCCCAACTACTAAAATTTTCCGTTTAGAAAATTTTTCAATCAATTCACGGAAATTTTTTAATTGCGATTTTTTAAAAATCATTTGTAGTCTCCAAATTAAAGATAGTAATTGTTAAGTTTCTGTAGGGCAAGCCTTTAGGCTTGCGTCTTTAAAACCGCAGGGCTAAAGCCCTGCCCTACATCAACATTGCAATGATATCTAGTTATAGACTCTCCATTATTGCTTGATAAAGCAAGGGGATCATAATTTCATGATGACCGATAAGATAAAATCCCTTCCCGCCCTTAAGCACCGGACGGTGGACAACATTTTCTCTCGAACGGTACTGCATAAGCATATCGAAGTTAGCTGTGGTAAAATTTTTAACCGGATAACCCAGGTTTCTCGCCAGGTTGAGAGCTTTTAAAAACACCTCCGGCATAATCACCGCCGAACCAATATTTAAAACTACTCCCCCCTCGCCCAGCCGGGCAACCACTTCTACCAACCGCTGAAAATCCTGAAAACTGGCCTTACCCCAGGCCGAACCCTCACAAGAAGGATGTTGATAGATAATATCCGTCCCAATGGCGGCGTGCACCGTTGCCGGTATTCCCTGTCGGTAAGCGGCCAGAGATACACTTAACTCCTGATGCACAAACTTTTCTTCACTAACCAGCTTACCCAAAGTTTCGCCAAAAGTAGATCCTGTCTCCGCGGCTTTTTTAGCGATTAAATTTAGCTGGGATCCGGTTTCCTCGGCCAGCCCGAATGAACCGTCATTTAAAGCCGCCGCCACATCTTCCGAAGTTTGCCCGCTATAAGCCAACTCAAAATCATGAATATAAAAAGCGCCATTAGCCGCTAAAGCCGTAACTATCTTCCGGTTGATTAACTCAATTAAAATTGGCGAAAGCCCGCATTTAACCAGGTGGGCTCCACTCATTACGATCACCGGCTTATTTTTTCGATGAGCTTTAACGATGGATACTACCAAATCTTTAAAATCTTTTCCAGCTAAAACTTGCGGCAAAGAATCAAAAAAAATTTTAAAAGAAGAGTTTTTCTTTAAAGGCTGACTAAACGATTGATAATTTACTTTGCTTTTTCTTTTTTTTAACGGATAAGTTTTTACCTTGCTAAAATCAAGTTTCATTTAATCCTCCAGGAAAAAATCTGGTCCAAGTTTCGCTCGGAACTTTACGCACCTACTGGGCATTTTTTCTCCCTCTAAATTCCCCTCAGTCCCCCTTTAAAAAAGGGGGAACACACAAAAAATGAGCTATGGCCTGAATTTCTCATACCAGGCCGGCTGAAGTTTTTTTAATTCTGCTCGTTTCGCGGGGTCAGAGGTGTAAATCTTTCGTCTCCATTCCTGATCGTTCCAGCGTTTACTGGACGGAAACTCACACCAGGAGTAAACATAACCGACAACTGCCCGGGTACCGCCGTAAACATCTTTTACCATCACAATTATCCGCTGGGGCAGCCCAATTGCTTCCTCCAGCACACCCCATTGATAAACATCAACAGCCGCATCGTTAATTAAGGCCATCCTTAAAGAACCGGGGTCAATAAACTTCCGATTTTCTCCGGGCAAAAGCAATTCTTTGTTTAAGGAGAAACTCATTTCCTTAATCCATTGGTAATCTTCATGAATAATCGGTTTTCCTTCCACCTCTTTCCGGGCAATTTCTTCAGCTTTACGGATTAAATGGGCAAAAACAGTAAACTTATTGACATATTCTTCGCTAATAAACCCCGTTTTGTTAAGTTCTAAGTATTTTTTTTCCGCTAACCGGTAAAGCTGCGCAAAAAAAGCGGGGTTAGGCTCCACGTATCCTTTAGGATAGGGAGCATTGTATGGAGGAATTTTAGATTCTTTACTATTGTCAACAGGTTCCGGAACAATCTGCGCTATTTTTGAATGAACCAAAACGGTATCGTCCTTAAATTCAGTCCACGAACTTAAGGCCGAATTCAGATTTTTATAAGCCCAGGATTCATCATGACAGAATAATTGTTTGCCTGATGGAGATCGGAATAAGGTCTTAAGCGCGCTAAGCCACTGTTCAGGAAAAGTCTCTTTTTTGTCCAATATCGCGGAAATTTCACGACTTATTTTCGCGGCCTGCGCCGGGTAATTTTCCCATTGATATTTAGCTTGAAGCTCTTCCTGATTTTTTTTTGCCGCTCCGGACCCCAGCGCCATCATCACATCCAACGCTGACGGTAAAACCCGGTAATTTTCCGGACTACCGACCCCGGGAGAGGTTAACTGACTAAAAATATAACTGTCCCAGCTAAACCGCCGGCCAAATAATTTGAACCCCTCGGAAGAAACAATTCTTTTCGGCAATGTTTTCCTGAAAATCACCTGAAATAATTTAAAATTATTATCCCAATTTTTTGCCAAATGAGAGATATCCGGAGTTTCCGCACCATAAATTTCCTTACATACTTTCAGATAATCCCAAATAGTATAGTCTTCTGTCCGGCCTGAAAGGTAACTCCTCAAGGAACTAATTTCCTTTAATGAATCTAATTCTTCAGATTTGTTTGCCGCTCTGGCCAAGAGAATTGCCGACAATGTTTTAGCTTTGTCGGACAACAAGAATGAACGGCGTTCCAGCCAGATCATACCCCGAAAATATCGCTGTAAAGCCTGACTGTTTGCATAATAGCCGCGGATACGATAGGAAGAAAAATCTTCATCTTCCGGTTTAATTTTATCGGAAACCGGAAACGCTGTGCCGGAACAGTTAATAACTTTGTTAACCGTATCCTCGACTTCCCCTCTAATTCTTCCCGGCGGCGCAAATTCCGGATCAAAAAGTTTTGCCGCCACAGAAAGAAAAAACAAGTTATAAAGAAGCGCTTCTCTAACCTCCGGCGGATACGGACGATAAAACTTGAATTCTTCGTTTGTTTGCTGAGCAAGATTTTTGACAATCTGCTGAATCAAAGGGAAAAATTTTTCTTCCTCAATATTCTGAAACATCCGGTCAAAAATTAAATAAAAACAATGAAGAAACAAATCCGCAGAAATAAAAAATTGTCCATCCCAGTTCCTGTTATACAAATCAACCAGATCATCCACAGCCAGAAAAGGAAGAGGAGAAGTATTTTCGATATAAAAACCGCTCCGGGCAAGTTTTGTTCTTTCCGCAGGAGAAAAAGAAATTCCCGAGCCGCGAATCGTTTGAGGTATTTCCGCTATCTCCAGTTTCATTGGATCAATTTGACCGGCTATTAACGGTTTAACATCCGCACTTCTCAGATAACCGTAACGCAGCCCTTTCGCGCTGTTAAACTCGGCTTTTATCCAATCCTTCTCCTTATGTTTCAATCCCCCGGCGGTGGCAATAACTTCTCCCATAAGCAGATTAAATACCGCCTTGCTTTTCGTATCCGGCAGAAGGTAGACAGCAGCCGAATTTTTTACACATTGGTATTTTCCGGCTTCGCTCTGTTTTAAAGCTGGTTCTAACCACAACCCTTTTATCCTTACATAACCCGTTTTCTCTTGCTTATCCAGTTTATAATTAATCTTAACAAATCCCGGCTTGTCCGGTTCAATCTCCCCTGAAAGGTTACTGCCGTAAACAAAATAAGGCGCTAAATCACCTGAATAATTTTCTAATTCTTCTCCCGTTATATTTTCTCCCCACAACGGTGCGGCTGGATTCTCATAAACAAAAGTAAAATCTCTCACCACCGTATAGGTGTGTATCCCCTTGATTATTTGCGCCGGCTTCTTTTTAATTTGCGTTTTCGACCAGCCAAAAGAAAGGCCGCCAACCGCAAAAACAACCGATATAAAAGCTGACAAAAAAAATCTTTTTTTCATTTTTTTCCCCATGCTGGGCATTTTTTCCCCTCTTTAATTGCTCTAATCCTCTCCAAAACCGGCGGATGACTGTATTCGATAAATACTTTTAAAGGATGCGGGGTCAAATTGGAGAGGTTATCGGCGCTAAGTTTTTTTAATGCTGAAATCATCGACTCCGGTTTTTTGTATGTGGTTACCGCATAGCGGTCAGCCTCATACTCATATTTGCGGGAAAAAATATTTTTTACTACCCCCAGCAACAAACTAATCGGAACATAAAGAAAACCGAAAAAGAAAAGACCGGCATAAACGGAAACCTGCTCCATCTGAAAAGCCGCGAATAATCCTGGGTTATTAATAAAAAAGGAAAGGATAAAAAACATCAGGCCGGTGGTAACCACCGAACCGATGAGAAATTTTAATACATGTTTTTTCCGGTAATGTCCCATCTCATGAGCCAGCACCGAAACCAACTCATCCACCGTATGTTTTTCGATTAACGTATCAAACAAAACAATCCGCCGGTATTTGCCAAAGCCCACAAAAAAAGCATTGGATTTTGTTGATCTTCTCGAGCCATCCATTTTAAAAACCCCGCTTAATTTAAAGTTCTGCCGACGGGCGTAATTTTCGATGGTTTGTTTGAGTTCGCCTTCTTCCAAAGGGATAAATTTATTGAAAATCGGTAAAATTAAAACCGGAGCGATAAAAGTTAAAAACAACTGGGAAAAAGTTACCCCTAACCAACAGTAAATCCATGCCAGATAACCGGTCCGCTGAAAAAACCATAAGATCAAGGAAAAAATTATTCCCCCGATCACTGCGGTCAACAGCCATCCTTTTAAAATGTCCAAGATGAAAGTCTTAACCGTAGTTCTGTTAAATCCATACTTTTCTTCGATTACAAAAGTATGGTAAGCGGCAAAAGGGATCCCGATAACTTCAGCAGCCAACAACAGTATCCCGGCAAAAATCAAACCGGTAGCGATGCAGCCCAACCCAAAACTTCCAGCCAACCGGTCAACAAAATTGAATCCACCCAGCAAAATAAAAACCAAAATAATTACTGTCGAAACCGTATCATTAACCAGCCCAAAAGAAGTGTTTGCTTTCAGATAAGCTTGCGATTTATTGTATCGACGAGCATCATAATAATCAGCGAATTCTTTGGGCAAATCAACGGCTAAATGACGGAGATTCAAATACTCGACAATTTGATTTAAAAGATATTCTCCGATTAGAATGGTTAAAATAACGGCCAGATAGATATTCATAGGTTATATGACAATCATTCTACTATTTTTTTGCTTATTTATCAAACAGTTGATAAAATATTTTTTTTTGCTACAATATAGGCAGTGATCATATGTAGGGGCGGGTTTAAAACCCGCCCGTTCATTATAAATTAAAGAAGGAGTAAATATAACTCTATGGCTCTATCCGAAAAAGAATTCCGGGCGATAAAAGGGCTTTCCGAAACTGAGGTTAAAGAAAGATTAATTCGCGATGGCTATAACGAGCTGCTCTCTTCAAAGAAGAAAGGCATCTGGAGAATTGTCTTCGGGGCGCTTAAAGAACCGATGTTCCTGCTCTTAGTCGCCTGCGGAACCGTCTATTTGATTCTGGGCGATATCACTGAAGCGTTGATGCTTTTGGGATTTGTTTTCATCATTATGGGAATAACTATTTATCAGGAAGGCAAAACCGAAAAAGCGATGGAGGCCTTAAAAGATTTATCCAGTCCGCGGGCGTTAGTGATTCGGGATGGGATAAAAAAAAGAATTCCCGGTAAAGAGGTGGTCAAAGATGATATTCTGATCATTAAGGAAGGCGACCGAATACCGGCGGACGCCGTCCTGCTTTGGGGAATGAATTTAAGTGTTGATGAATCCCTGCTGACCGGCGAGTCTGTTCCGGTGCGAAAAAATCCGGACAACAGGCGAAATTTGGAATTTTGCCGGCCGGGAGGCGACGATTTGCCTTTCCTTTATTCGGGGAGTCTGGCCACTCAAGGGCAGGGGATGGCTAAAGTCTCCGCCGTGGGAATGAATACGGAGATCGGTAAAATCGGCAAAGTACTGAGTAGTATCGACGCTGAGCGCACTGCTTTGCAAAAAGAAATCTCCGGACTGGTCGGAACTATTTTTGTCATCGCCGTTATTCTTTCACTGCTAATCGTAGTGGTCTACGGATTAACCCGCGGAAAATGGTTAGACGGCGTTCTGGCCGGAATTACTTTGGCGATGGCCATACTGCCGGAAGAATTCCCGGTTGTTCTGACGGTATTTTTGGCGCTGGGAGCCTGGCGAATTTCCAAAAAACAGGTCTTAACCCGGAAGATCGGCGCGGTGGAAATTTTAGGTTCCGCGACAGTCTTATGCGTGGATAAAACCGGCACCTTAACCGAAAACAAAATGTCGATTAAAAAAATTTACGACGGTACTTCTTTCCACGATATTTGGGCCAACAAAAACTCCCCCTTGCCGGAAAAATTTCACCATTTGATTGAATATGCCATCCTGGCCTGCAAAAAAGATCCTTTTGATCCGATGGAAAAAGCTTTAAGAGAACTGGGCTACAAAACATTGATTAACACAGAACATCTGCATAAAAACTGGCCTTTGGTCGAAGAATACCCTCTTTCCAGAAATTTGCTGGCTTTGTCCCATGTCTGGGAAACACCGGACGGGCAATTTTATACGGTTTCGGCAAAAGGCGCGCCGGAAGCCATCGCTGATCTTTGTCATTTAAACGATGTGGAAAAAGAAAAACTTGCCCAACAGGTTGACACGTTGGCCAGCGAAGGTTTACGGGTTTTAGGCGTGGCCAAAACCTTTTTAAAGAAACAGCTGCTGCCCGAATCCCAGCATGATTTTGATTTTGAATTTATCGGGCTGATCGGCCTTGCCGACCCGATTCGCCAAACTGTTCCCGCGGCGATCCAGGAATGTTACCAAGCCGGCATCCGGGTAATTATGATCACTGGTGACTATGTCTCCACCGCCCGGAATATTGCCGAAAAGATTGGGCTGAAAAATCCTCAGGAAGTGATCAGCGGGCCGGAACTGGAAAAAATCAGCCCGGAAGAATTGGCCGCGCGAATTAAAACGGTAAACATTTTTGCCCGGGTAGTGCCGGAACAGAAACTGTTGATTGTCAACGCTTTAAAAGCCGCCGGAGAAATTGTGGCGATGACCGGTGACGGCGTCAACGATGCCCCGGCTTTAAAATCCTCTCATATTGGAATTAGCATGGGAGAACGCGGCACCGATGTGGCCCGGGAAGCTTCGGAACTCGTGCTGTTAAACGATGATTTTTCTTCGATCATCGCCGCGGTGCGGATGGGACGGCGTATTTTTGATAATTTAAAGAAAGCGATGGCTTATATTATCAGTGTGCATATCCCGATTGCCGGAATCTCCCTGATTCCGGTACTGCTGGGCTGGCCGATTGTTCTTTATCCGATGCATATTGTTTTTCTGGAACTGATTATTGACCCAGCCTGTTCGATCGTTTTTGAATCGGAACCGGAGGAAACCAATATCATGAATCGTCCCCCGCACGATCCCCATGAATCACTTTTTGGCAAGAGGTTGATGACCATTAGCCTGCTTCAGGGAATATTTTCTCTGCTGATCGTGATTGCGGTCTTTAAAAGCGCCTTAATCTTCGGAGAAAGCGAAGCCGAAGCCCGGACTTTAACTTTTGCAACTTTAATTGTTTCCAACCTTTGTTTAATTCTCACTAACCGCTCCTGGTCAAGAAATATGATTTCCTCTTTTTCGGTCCCCAACCGATCGCTGCTCTGGGTGAATTTCGGCGCGATTTTATTTCTTTTTTTGGTTATCTATGTCTCCGCCTTTCAAAAACTATTTCATTTTCAATGGATGCATCATTACGATCTGGTGATTGCCTTATCGGCCGGAATATTGACCGTGGCTTGGTTTGAATTGTTAAAATTTATTTATCATAAGAAGAAAATAGAACTTTAGAAGCAGCCTAAAAGCCTAAAAGTTATTAGCCTAAAAGTCAAAATAAAGATTTGAGAACTTTTCGATAAGCTTTAACCAATAATGGTAATTACTCAACCCTATCACATTAAAACAATCGAAAAATCCAATTTACCCGTGGTTTTCCAAAAAGAAAAATAGTAGGAGGTTATCTTTTAATCGGCTTTTCGGCGAGAAGATGCTTTTTTAAACTTAAGGCCATATTTGTTTTTTACTTCATTCACTTCTTTTCGAATTTTGGCAATAAGTTGACCCGCTGTTAAATCCTTTTCTTCCTTATAAAGATTCTCTCTTATCTGATAACCAGTAAGAACGTTTACACCAGTTACTTCCCTTTTTGTCTTTAATTTTATAAGTAACCTGCCACCAACCCCTTTCCCCCGATTTGGAATTCCATCCTTTTGCAGGGCAATAACTCTTCACTTGTCAACATGTTCCAACTGTTTATTCCCACTAATGAGACAATTTGGTCAAAAAACATATCAATATAGCCAGTATTGAGAACTTGATAAAGTAACGCTGCTCCAAGAAACAATACAATAATTTGTCCCTGTGATTTTACAGGTTTTTTTATGAATATTCCAAATGGTTCCAGATGATCCTGTTTCTTCTCCTTACAAAAAGCGAGATGCTTTACTAAAGCGTTTAAATATTTTTTTCGCCCCGGACGCGTAGTTAGCAAAGAAATTTCTTCTGTAAAATTTTGAAGAGAGAGATCAGCATAATATCCACCATTAAATGGCTGCAGTTCACTTTCAGGATCGACAACTCCTAGTATTTTTTCTTCTAGTGAAATAGCTTCCCAAATCCAGTTTTCTAACGATTCGATTTTAATATTACCTTTAATAATTTTTAAAATAATATCTTTGACATTGATTGACAAATCAAAATCCAGTTTACTGTAATTAATTTGGATTATAGTTTGCCCTTCTAAAAGAAAAATTTTTTTCAAAACAATGTTTTTGTCTTTCCTGGATAAGTTGGAAAATTCTGGTAATGAAGATTCAAGTTTTTTTTCCAATAGTCCTCTCTTT
Organism: Elusimicrobiota bacterium; assembly: GCA_043810025.1. Lineage (GTDB taxonomy): Bacteria > Elusimicrobiota > JBDRON01 > JBDRON01 > JBDRON01 > JBDRON01. The sequence goes on along the minus strand of JBDRON010000006.1, from coordinate 580 downwards.
AATGTATCGAAAAAACTGATATGGTGAAAACATTTCAAAAGAACATCCATGACTTTACTTGCATCATCAATTCTTAAACTGTCTTGTTCAAGATCTTTTAGGTGCAGTAGCCCGGCAAGAAAAAAATTATTGAGAAGAAAATTTTTGTCTCGTTCGGTTAAGCCGGACAAATCGGGGACTAAAGCCTCAAATCTGTTTCTTAATAACAGCTCAATTCCTGTATTTTTATAAACTGAGTTTTTTGCTTGCCAGTACTTTATTTCGTTTTCGGATTGATCACGGGGCTTGAGATGTAATAAATTGTCTATTTCATATTTGCTTGAAAAATAGTAAGAGTATGGCGCTAGACCCAAGCGTGTTGGGATACAGCATAAATGCATATTAATAAGATAAATTAGTTCCGCTAAATATTTGAGCAGGAAATCATCGTCAACCACAGTCGGGATTTCTCAGCGTTAGTGTCCTCTTTTCGCGGGACTAATTCACTACTAAGCGTGAGATAGGGTAAAGTTTGCTTGCCAGCCCCCATGGGGGCTGGCAAGCAAAAAAAATTCGCAAAAATTGAAATTTTTTGTGAATA
>JBDRON010000005.1:0-2018 GCA_043810025.1 Elusimicrobiota bacterium | reverse complement strand
ATTACCTTTGATTACCCGGATGGTAAAATCCTTATAAATTTTGTGATTGAATATTAAAATTTTGGATTTGCCCTGATGAAAATAATTGCCGCCGTTTGCCTGAATGGTTTTTTGTATCAGCGCGTCGTTTATTTCAATGATTTGGTCGGCCCGCTGCTCCAAGGCTCTTTCCTGCGAGACGGAAAGGATCCCGGGGAAAGAAGGCGGCAAGTGCCGGCAGAAAGAGGATAAACCATCATCGGCAGCGGCGAATTTATGTGTGAAAAGGGTGAAAATGCAACAGATCAGTATGATCTCTTTTTTCATCATCCATCCTTGTTATATATATTCATAAATACGATAACGTTTTAATTTGCTAAAGAACTCTGTCGATTTAATTCGCCAAAGAGTTGCGGCGAATAAAATTCCCTCCCGACCTCCCTTTAATAAAGGGGGCAAGGGGGATTTTTTCAAGGAAGCATATTTAAATCCAGTTTGTAGAATACGCGGCTGAATTTACAAAAAACTTAGTCTGAATAGAGAGACATTTTTCATATTATTGACAATTTTTTAATATAGTACCGATCGGCGACTTCTTTCAAGAAAAATATGAATTGTCATCGGCTTTCCTTCGGGGTAAAAACATGACAAATTCTATATCAGCTATAGGTAGCCACCCTATTTTGTTCAAGCAACAGGCCAAAACGTATTTGCAGGCCTTGTTATTATTCTTTTTCTCCATACCTTGTCATGTTTTTTATGCAACTGCAGGGTTTAGAAAAATCCCCGATAAAATGCCATCCGCTTTGAATAGGGTTTGAACTGCTCGGTTAAATGATTTTTTTCAACTTAAGATGATAGTACAAAATCACGGCCGACATCAGTCAATGTGCGAACTTCAGTTTTTGTAGAATGTAGCATTTAGAATTCTGTTTTGGAATTAGGTTGGCTTATTGCCTATTTTGGCCGGGCCGCGAGTACCAGAACGAACACAGCAGTCGGGAACGAAGAGCCAGCGGAAAGAGCATGATAAAGATTAACAGGACGGCTTGTCGGAGGGTAAACCAGTTTATCTTTCGAACGGAAGTAACGATGGGCGGATGCTTTATGATCTGAAACAATAATCCTCTTGATTTTCCCCAGGCCCGGAGTTGGCGTGAAAACCAGATTTCCTCGCTGGCATAAACCTTCTCGCTGAAACCGCCGGTGGCCTCAAACCCCTGCCGCAGGGAGTAGATAAAACAGCCGGCCGCCCAGTCGAACGCTTGGGACAGCCGGTTCCACAGATCTATGGAGCGCCGGACGGCTGCCGGATGAGGTTCTAACGACGATACCCATGCCCCGCCGCCGCAGCAGGCGCCGCTTTCAAGATTTTTCAGAGCTCTCTTCAACAAATCGGGTGAAAGGAGGGTGTCTGCGTCCAGAAAGATAAAGTACTTACCCCTGGCAGCGCCTGCGCCGGCATTGCGCGCCCGTGAAATCTGGTTGCGCCCCTCGAAGATGACCCGGGCGCCGTGCGCGGCGGCTATTTGGGCGGTCTTGTCAGTGGAATTGTTGTCCACCACAATGATTTCGCCTGCAAGGCCGCTGGCAGCCATGGCGGCTTTCAGACTGATCAGCGTTTGGGGCAGCCAATTTTCTTCGTTATAGGCAGGGATGATGACGGAATATTTAACGTCCATGTCCGGCGCAGTTCCCTAACAGTTTAAAGGATCAAATCTTTTGCCAAAAGGAAGGAATCCTCCCCCACTTTGTTTTTAAATCTTTCTTAATTAACCATCAAGGGTTGAACCCAATTACGGTCGTACCTGATCCGTTAAAAAACAACTTAATCATCTTTAATTTTACGTTCTTTGCAATAGGGCGGATCTCTTAACGGCTCGAAGAAAGGGGATAGATTGTCTCTATCCTCGGCTTTATTCAGTGCTTCACAGGCTAACCTCTCGATCTGTTCTTGGGACTCAGCAGTCGGTTGAAACGCTTTTAATCCTGCGGTTTGACAAACCAAGTCAACCGCTTCGTCTATGGTAATTTTACCG
>JBDRON010000004.1:0-8921 GCA_043810025.1 Elusimicrobiota bacterium | reverse complement strand
AGGTCATAGTTTGAACAGGGGGAGGCATCGTTCATCCTTGGTGGGGACAGAGCGAGGTTACCGTCGGAGAATTGGGCTGGACCGAACTGCGTGCGATGCGGAGATGTTACAGCGGCGACGTAACTAGGAAACTCCCGCTAGCGCCTGAAATATTTTCTTCGGTGGTAACTTCGTTGTCGGTGGTGAGGTTTCGCATATCCCAACCCAAAAATTCAAAAAGCGGCTCGATAAATTCATTGCGGGTCTGCGCCTCGTTGTAGGATTTTATCTTGCCTGCTTCCGCCACTCTTTGATATTTCTCAACAAGTTTTTGGATTTGTTGTTTTGCTTCTTGCTTGTTCATAGGATTATTTCAAAAGGATAGACGGAGAATATATTTCATAAGTTAAGACCGCCAAAAAAACAGACGGTCTGACTTTGCCCTAAATTAGCAATTTTTTCCTGTTGCATTTGTAGGGCAGGGCTTTAGCCCTGCGGTTTAAAGACGCAAGCCTAAAGGCTTGCCCTACATTAACTACAAAGTCAAAAACAAGATAATTTTACCGTCTATAACATTGAATTTCCTATGCAATAAATTAGCGCACCTTCGGCGCGGTTTTTATAATTCCCCTCTTTAAAAAGAGGGGTAGGGGAGATTTTATCAATATTTTCAAATCCCCCTTAATCCCCCTTTATCAAAGGGGGAAACACACAACGGAACGGTCGCGACCGTTCCCTACAACACAGCTTAAAGATCGATATCCGCTTACTTCTTCAGCACCTTCGGCAGCAACTCGCTCATGTATTTTACCGGGATTAAGGCGACTTTCTTTTGGATGTTTTTGGGAATTTCCTCTAAATCTTTTTTGTTGCCGATCGGGAAAAATACCTGAGTAATCCCGTCGCGATAAGCGGCGATTACTTTCTCTTTAAATCCGCCGATCGGTAAAATCCTGCCGCGGAGAGTTATTTCTCCGGTCATGGCCAGATTCTTTATCACCGGTCTTTTGGTGATCGCCGAGGCCAAGGCCGTGGCAATCGCCACGCCGGCCGAAGGGCCGTCTTTAGGCACCGCTCCCTCCGGTAAATGGATATGAATTTCTTTGTTGGTAAAATATCCCGGCTTAATTTTTAAATCTTTAGCGATTGAACGCACATAAGTTAAGGCGGTTTGCGCCGATTCCTGCAGCACCTCGCCCAGTTTGCCGGTAAGGGTCAGCTTTTCTTTGCCTTGGATTATCGAGACTTCTACCAACATCGTTTCTCCGCCGGTTTCCGTCCAGGCCAAACCGGTAGCTACGCCTACTTCGTTTTCCGCTTTTTCCCGGCAAAATTTCGGGATACCTAAATATTGGGATAAATTAGCGGCAGAGATCCGGATCAGCTTATCTTTCGCCTCCGTGGCCAGTTTTTTCGCCACTTTCCGGCAAATGCTGGCCATCTCTCTATCCAAATTCCGCACCCCGGCCTCCTGGGTGTAATCCTGAATAATTCGTCCGATGGCCTCATCGCTGATTCCCAGAAAATCCTTCTTCAAACCGTTTTCTCTAATCTGTTTAGGGATTAGATAGCGTTGAGCGATAATTGTTTTTTCTTCCGAGGTATAGCCGGCAAACCGGATAATCTCCAGGCGATCCTGCAGGGAAGGAGGAATAGAATAGAGCGTATTGGCCGTGGTAATAAACATCACATCAGAGAGATCGAAATCCACATCCAAATAGTGATCATTAAACGAATGATTCTGCTCCGGATCCAAAACCTCCAACAAAGCCGCGGCTGGATCGCCGCGCCAATCGGTGCCCATTTTATCGATTTCATCGAGAAGGAATACCGGATTTTTCGATTTAGCTTTTCTTAACGATTGAATGATCCTGCCGGGCAAAGAACCGATATAAGTCCGCCGATGCCCGCGAATTTCCGCTTCATCCCGCACCCCGCCCAGAGAAATTCGGACAAACTTCCGTCCCAGCGCCCGCGCCACCGATTTAGCCAGCGAAGTTTTGCCGACACCCGGGGGACCGACAAAACAGAGGATCGGTCCTTTCAATTTTTTGGTCAGCTTGCAAACGGCTAAATATTCGATGATCCGTTCCTTGGCTTTCTCTAAACCATAATGGTCTTCATCAAGAATTGTCTCCGCCCGCTTGATATCTAAATTATCCGCAGTCGTCACCGACCAGGGAATATTGACCATCCAATCCAGATAGGTCCGGGAAACTGTCGCCTCCGGCGAAAACGGCATCATCTTTTCTAACCGGTTAATTTCCTTGAAAGCGGCATTCTCCGCTTCCTTCGGCATTTTCGCCGCTTTTATTTTCTCGCGCAGCTCTTCGAGTTCGACGGCATAATCATCTTTCTGGCGCAGCTCTTTCTGAATGGCTTTCATCTGTTCGGTAAGATAATATTCTTTTTGGGTCTTCTCGATTTGATTCTTAACGCGGTTTTGAATTTTTTTTTCAATATTTAAAATCTCCAACTCTGAATGCAGCAGACGGATTAGTTTTTCTAACCGCTGAGCCGGATTGATGGTCTCCAGAAGTGTCTGTTTTTCCAAAATCTTGATGAACATCTGGGAAATTATCACATCCGCCAGCTTTCCCGGATCATCAATATCGTTAAGGCTAACGCTAATCTCGTAAGGCAGTCGTCGATTAAGCCTGACATACTGCTCAAAAAGAATTATTACTTCCCGCATCGCTGCTTCTAACTCCAGGCTTTTTTCGACTTTATCTTCTTCGAATTTAACACCCACCTCCACAAAACCCTTCTCCGCTGAATATTTATAATCAATCACCCGCGCGCGCCGCTGGCCCTCGACTAAAATTTTTAAGGTACCATCCGGAACGCGCAATAAATTAACAATCTCGGCCACTGTGCCAACCCCATAAATATCTTCTCTCTGCGGATCCTCGGTTTGCACCTGCCTCTGCGAACAAAGGAAAATCAAACGATTACCCAGCATCGCTTTTTCGATGGCCTTTATCGATTTCTCCCGCCCGACGGAAAGCGGCAGCATCATATACGGAAAAACTACGACATCGCGTACCGGCAATAGTGTATAAGTGTCGTTCATGCCAATTCTTTAACCTCCGCTTGCGCTTCGAAAATATTTTTAAAAACCAACTTCGGCTGCGCTTTTTTACAAATTACTTCCTCATCGATAATACAGCGGACGATCCCCTTTCTCTCGGGAAGATCATACATTAAACCCATCATCACCTCTTCCATAATCGAACGCAGTCCCCGCGCGCCGCTGGAACGGGCAAGCGACAACTTAGCGATTGAGTTCAAGGCCTCTTCCGTAATTACCAACTCTACACCCTCATGGCTGAACATTCGTTGAAATTGTTTTAACAAGGCCTGCCGCGGCTCGGTCAAAATCCTCATCAGATCCAACTCCGATAAATCCTCCAGCACCGCCGTCACCGGCAGACGGCCGATCAACTCCGGAATCAAACCGTAGCGGATTAGATCTTCAGGATGCACCTGATTAAGCAGACCATTATTGCGTAGCTTCTGTCTAGTCTTCAACTCTGCTCCAAAACCGATGCTTTTTTCCTTTACCCGATTTTCAATAATCTTTTCCAGCCCGTTGAAGGCCCCGCCGCAAATAAATAAAATATTTGTCGTGTCCATTTGAATAAATTCCTGCTGCGGATGTTTACGGCCTCCCTGGGGAGGCACATTGGCGATCGTTCCTTCCAAAATTTTCAACAACCCCTGCTGCACACCCTCGCCCGAAACATCCCGCGTAATTGAAGGACCGTCTGTCTTGCGGGAAATTTTATCGATTTCATCGATATAAACGATGCCCTCTTCCGCTTTTTTTACATCGTAATTGGCATTCTGTAACAGACGCGTTAAAATATTTTCCACATCTTCACCGACATAACCGGCCTCGGTTAAAGTTGTGGCATCAGCGATGGCAAAAGGAACTTTTAACAATTTGGCTAAACTGCGCGCTAACAAAGTTTTTCCGGTTCCGGTAGAACCGATCAGCACAACATTGGCCTTCTCCAGTTCCACTTCTTCATTAATGTTTTTAAGGCTGGCCAGCTGAATCCTTTTGTAGTGATTATACACCGCTACGGCCAGTATTTGTTTTGCCTTCTCCTGCCCGATCACATACTGATCCAAAAAACTTTTGATTGCCCGCGGCTTTACCGTGTCATCAATAACTTTTCGGCGTTCATTTTCATCATAAGTATCCAACAACTTATGCGATCGCCGGACGCAATCTTCACAGATGTAGACACCTTGATGCCCGACTAACCGCACATTGCTGGACTTGCCGCGCAAACAAAACACACATTCCCAAACGCTATTTTTCTCATTCATAAATTTCTCCCTTTTTATAACTACGGCGGCTCTCAAGTTAGTCCTCGCTGCGCTCAGAACTTTATATATCTGTGATGTTTTTTTCCCTCTTTTAAAAAGAGGGGTAGGGGAGATTTAGACAATATTGCTAATTTTCAAAATCCCCCTTAATCCCCCTTTTTAAAGGGGGAACACACACAAACCAAACATTGAAATTCCTATACCTTAAAATAAACAAACCTTATTTTCGGGGAGGGATTATTTCGTCGACAATACCGTAATTTTTCGATTCATCCGAAGACATATAAAAATTACGCTCCGTATCCTGACGAATCTTCTCCACCGATTGTCCGGTGTGCTTAGCCAAAATTTCATTTAACTTATCCCGCGTCGACAATAACTCCTGGGTTTCGATATTGATATCGCTCACCGGACCGCTAATCCCTTCACCCATAATTAACGGCTGATGAATCATTACCCGGGAATGCGGCAAAGCATACCGTTTCCCTTTGGTTCCAGCCGCTAACAACAACGCCCCAAAGGACATCGCCATCCCCATGCAAATTGTGGTGATATCCGGGCGGATGTATTGCATCGTATCGTAAACGGCCAGTCCAGCCGTAACCATCCCTCCGGGAGAATTGATATAAAGATTAATATCTTTCTCCGGATCCTCGGCCTCCAGATAAAGCAGCTGCGCAATAATTAAGTTGGCTGAATCGGTGGTAACCGCTCCGCCCCAACCCCCGACAAAAATTATTCGGTCCTTAAGCAGCCTTGAAAAAATATCATACCCTACCGCTGCGCCTTGGTTCCATCGCTCGATAATCGTCGGGATCATCTCCGGCATACTTTTTACTCCTCCTCGTCCGAACTTTGTCGGAATATTTAAAAAAACAAATGACAACAAATCGTAGGGCAAGCCTTTAGGCTTGCGTCTTTAAAACCGCAGGGCTAAAGCCCTGCCCTATACCATCACTATTAAACCTAAAACTCTTCTATTCGCTTTTCTTGATAACGGTTTTTATTTTTGCTTTATCCAGCAATAACTTAATCACACTTTCTTCTTCCAGCTGGAGATTCACGTTTTCTTTGTTTTCCTGCAAATACTTTTTGGTTTCCTCTTTTTGCGAAGCATCGGCGTTCACCAATTGCTCGATCTTATTATTAACTTCTTCATCCGTCACAGAAATCTTTTCCTTTTTAATTATCGCAGAAAGAATAAAAGACAACCGCACCAGTCTTTCCGCCAACGCACTATATTTTTCCCGCAATTTCGGTCTCTCTTCTTCCCATTTCTGCTGATCACCGCCATTTTTTAAAAAATATTTATACATCGACTCAACAATCCGCTCCAATCTTTTTTCCACCAGAGAGGACGGAACAGGGAATTTATTAACCTCGATAAGTTTATCCAACAAATTTTCTTCAAGCTTTTTGGCCGAATCTTGCTCCAACTGTTTTTCCAGATTTTCTTCCACTTTTTTCTTGACCGTTTCAAAATCCGAAAAACCTAAATCTTTTGCGAACTGATCATCTAAAACCGGCAAAACCCTTTCTTTAAGACCGACAACCTTAAAGAAATACCGCTGGTTAGTTTTCGGTATTTCGACTTCTTTTTCTTCGCCAATTTTCAATCCGGCCATTTGCCCGGCAACCTCGGGTGGAAGAGCTGGTTCATTGAGATCGATTAGCTGGTTTTTTATTTCCTCCGACCACTTTTGACTTTGCGGAGAAAAAAACTTATAATCAACAACAACAACACTGTTGCCGGCTACCGTATCCTGTTTCGCCGGCTCCAATTGGGCAAAATCTTTTTGGATATTTTTAATCACCATCTCCACTTTTTGCGGTGTGACGACTTCTTTTTCTTTAGTCAACTCCAGTCCGAAATATTTTTCCAGCTCAAATTTGGGAACAGTTTCAATTGTTACGGTATAACAAAATTCTTTATCAAAATCAAAATTAAGCTCTTTTAACAAAGGATAACTTACCGGCGATAAACTTCTTTGCCGTAACACCCAGGAAAGGGAGGACGAAACCAACTGATCCAACGATTTTTCCCGGGCTTTCTGGGAAAAATTAGTTTTAATCATGCTCAACGGGGCTTTCCCCCGGCGAAAACCCGGCAGCTCCGCCGCCTGTTGAATTTCCTCAAAATTTTTCTCCACCACCTGTTTCACTTCCTCTACCGGTATGGCAATATTAAAAGTAACCGAACACGGTTCTTCTTTTACCACATCTACTTTAAACAGCTGTTCTCCATCCATATTTTCTCCCTTGATTGATTTTATCTATCCCAATTTTTTGCCGCGGGAGAGACTCGAACTCTCAAGCTTTTCAGCATACGGTCCTAAGCCGTACGCGTATGCCAGTTCCGCCACCGCGGCAAAGTTAGTCCTCGCGCTGCGCTCGGCGCTAACTTCCAGTGGTGGATGGAAGGAATTTTTTTCCAACCTCGCGCTTCCCGATTCCGATTTTTTCGCCGCCGCCGAACTTCGTGCCAATAAAGTTGGCGCGCTGCCTAAATTAATGCTTTACAATTCTCACAACCACACCATCTTGATCTTCAAAAATTTTGGCAAATCTTTCCACATCTCTGATACAACCAATGTCGTAAATAACAAAAACAATATTTCCATATTTCGTTTTGTAAGCAAGAATGTCATCGTTAATTTCGGCAATGATTTCTTTCTCGCGTCCATTACGATTACAAAACTTAACCTCCACTGCGAGCCCCGCTCTTTCCATTGTGAAATCGGGAGTGTAAGTTTTTGACGAATATTCTATCCGCTCAGTTTCTCGCGAGAAAGAAATATCAGCTCCAATGAGCAAAATTTCAAAAGCGTCTTGAACTTCTTTTTCGTTCGACGGCTCTTTTCTGATAACCTTTCGTAGTTTGTATTCCGCCAAGTTAATAATTTTCAAAATCAAACTTGTCTCCGGCTTGGTGTCCTTTCCCTTATAAACTTCGTCAATTTCTACTTCTTCAAGTTCATCCTTTGCAGCGAGTAACAGACCTCTAGCAACACCAAGCTCTTTAACATACGCCTCTTGGTTGACTCGCTCTACTCCTAATTGCGGATTAAAACTTTCGTTGGGACGAGCGGGACCACCAATCATATAACTGCCCTGCCCCCTCCAAGTAAAAGAAGCGAAAGTAGCAAAGTGCGTTGACTCCTCACCAAAAACTTCTGCAAGAAAACGGCGCGTCTTCGCAATCCATCTAATGTGCTCTTCACAATTTCTCTTAAGCGTTTGCAGTGCGTGAGTTTGTTCTGTAAGCTTTTCAAGCTCTGCTATTGCATTTTCCTTAGTCCATTTCATATTTTTTTATTTAAAAATATCCTTAAATACTATCTCTAATTTTTTATCAATATTGTCTGGCAATTTTGCATGCGGAATATTTAAATGATCTAAAACAGTTTCAAATCTTTTGAACCCGCCATCGCTTCTTAATTCAACCCATTCAACTTTTCGGCTATTTAATTGTTTTTTGTTTGTATCTGAAAGTTTGTCTGCCACAAAAACCTTACTATCTCTTGCGATGACTGCGTCGGCACTTTCTGGATTGCCCCTGCCCATTAATTTAACTTCGCACTTGTGTTGGTTTTCGTTTTCAACTAAATAAAAATCAATCTCTCTTTCAAAATCATCTTCTTCGATTTCTTTACCTTTTATTTTTAAGGAATAATTATTGTCAGAAACACCATATAATTTACAGAGTATCTGCATTAAAGGTTTTTCGACTCTTTTGCCGGCAGTACTCCATAAGCCGCCCCTTAACGCGGCTCTTTTTACTGCTAGTGTATTTATAACGATTAAACTTTCGCTAACATTTAAATCAACACTCACTCCTTTAAATTTAACAGTTAATGTGAGTTCAAGATCGTGCTCTGTATCTACAAGATTTTTAATCGCCTCATAAAGAGTGTCATAATGTTCGTTTGAAGCGTCAATTATAATTTCCTTTGTTGAGGAATTAAACATATTGTGGATTGTCTTTTCGTTTAATCCTGAATTGATTGCAATGTCTCGCGCCGGTAAATCAGGATTAAGAAATTCCTTCTTATACCAATCTACTGTTATGCCTTTGTTTTTAAGTTTTGCATCAACAATTTTCTTAAAGAAATCGACAACAAATTGTAAAAACTCGGCGTTAATAAGCGTTACGACTTCAATCCTGTAATCCTCTCCTTTTAGTAACTTTTTAATTATATTTTTTGCGACTTGTTCTGTTATTGTCATACTGTTCCTTTAATTGATTTAATAAAGTTTTCAAGGTCAACAAAACTTGGTTGACTATCTTTTAAACTAAACAAATTATTGCTTTTATTTAATTCTTCCTTAATCCTATTAATATATTTTGATTCTTTTTCGGTAAGAAAAAAGTGGCGATTTAAATTTAAGGCTGCTCGTCCAACTGTGCCACTACCAGCGAATGGATCAAAAATCAAATCACCGATAAAAGAATAATACTTAATTACTCTGTTGCATAATTCCAGCGGAAAAACAGCGCTATGAATTTTATCAAATGTCGGGTCAATACGCCAAACATTTGTCGTTTCGTATTTATCTAACACTTTACTTTTTTTAACTTTATCCCAGCTATATTGCTGAATATT
>JBDRON010000003.1:0-14597 GCA_043810025.1 Elusimicrobiota bacterium | reverse complement strand
CGTCTATATCGCGGGGGAAATTGTTCTATAAACTTCTTCAACAAGCTGTTAGGGGTGAACCTGTCAAGGGACAGGACATTCGTGGTGGCATAGTATAAACTGTCAAATATTGAATTTACTTGAGTCAAGCGGATACCCCTATTAATTACTTTCAAACGGTCAATTTCTTTGTTGCTCATGTTTAAAATGTCCTCCATTGCGATTCCTCCTTTTTAATTAGTCCAGGAGGTCATTATAGCTTAATGATGACATTTCTATTTAACGCAATGGTGACATTTTAACTTAATTTCGACAAACAAGAAAAAAGTGTTGACAGACTAGTAATACAATGTTATACTTGTGTTAGTCTAGCTAACTAAAGCTGCTAAAGAGGTGAAATTGTTATGCATATGATGACTCTAAGATTACCGGACAATTTAATTAATCAGATCGAAACAATCTCTAATCAATTGGAGAGAACAAAAAGTTTTATTGTAAGAAAAGCGCTGGAAACTTACTTTAAAGAATATGCCGATTATCAAATTGCCCTTGATCGATTGAACGATAAGGATGATGAGATTGTTTCCAGCAAAGAAATGAGACATTTAGTTGAAAAAAAACATAATCTATAAAAAATCCGTATCGAAAGACTTTGAGCGAATTGGCTGTCATCAGCGGTTAAAAATTATTAATCAAATTGAAAGACACCTGGTAGAAAATGCCGGCCAGGGTAAAAGATTAACCGGTGATTTTGCCGGCCTCTTCCGCTTGAGGGTTGGTGACTACCGGGTAATCTATACAATCATCCCGGAAGCCGTTCTTGTCTTAAAAATTGCCCATCGCAAAGAAATTTATCGCTAAATTCATCATTGAATTCCCCTCTCATTTATACAGCGGAAATTATAAGCGCCGGCAATCAACGCCGGTTCCGGCTAAGGATTAAACCATTCTTCTGCCGGGGTAAGAAAGAAATCTTTAAGTTTTATTCCTGTAGGCCCGACCAATAATTTTTTTTCAACTTTGAATTTTTCGGAGAAAAGATCCAGCCCGGGATGTTTAATTTTGCTTCGACCGCTTTTTACTTCAATGGCGACTATTCTTTTGCCTTTGGAAAGCACAAAATCCAGTTCGCAGTTTGTTTCGGCCCAGTAGAATAATCCGATATCTTTACCCTTAATCGCATTCGCCAGGGATGATCCCGCTGCTGATTCCACTACTCGTCCCCAGAGATCCGGTTCGTTTTTTGTTTCTTCAAAATTCAAATTAAGTTGTGAGGTTAACAAGGCCGTATTTAAAACTTGAAGTTTTGGGCTCGAACCTCTCTGCCGGACAATTTGACCGCAGTATTTCATTAGTCCGGTAATTAAGCCGGCGCCGCTAAGCAGCTCCAGGTAATGGGCCAACGTAGTAGTATTGCCGGCATCTTGCAGTTGACCAATCATTTTCTGATAAGAGAGAACCTGTCCTGAATACATTGTTCCCAGTTCAAATAGCTGTCGTAAAAGAGCAGGTTTATCGACCCTGGTCATCAATAAGATATCTCTGGATAGTGTAGGTTCGATAAGGGAATTTTTGATATAGTCAGCCCAACGTTTTTGATCATTAATCAAAGGCGCGGTTCCCGGGTATCCGCCAAAGAAAACAAACTTATCCACATCCCAGCCGAAGGCTGCATGCATTTCTTCGAATGACCAGTGGGTTATATAGAGGGTCTCAAATCTTCCGGCAAGACTTTCCGTAAGTCCTTTTTGGACAAGCAGAGGCGAAGAACCGAGAATAACAACATGCAAAGAAACACCGGAGAACGTATCTTTATCCCAGAGACGTTTTACTACTTCTGACCAATGGGGGATTTTTTGGATCTCATCGAGAACGAGCAACCCATTTTTTTTAGAGGTTTTTACCAGTTGGCGGGCGGTTTCCCATTGCTGTTCCAGCCAACTACGATCTTTAAGCAGTGGTTCATCAGCTGAAGCATAGTGGCTGGGTATCTTTATTGCTTCCATTGTCTGGCGGGCAACTGTGGTTTTACCCGTTTGGCGCGGCCCAGCCAAAACTTGAATAAATTTTCTTGGTTCCGCAAGCCTTTCGATTAATTTGGCGACAACTTTTCTAGAGAACATTTCTAGTCCTTTTATAAATTACTCAACATCTTGAGTAATTTTACTCAATATCTTGAGTAATTGTCAAGAATAAAAAAGCGAATCAAATTTAAAAGTAACTGCACTTACCGGCCAAAATAATCAGTATAAAACGAAAAATTTTTGATTTCATCACCTGGGGGATGTAGCTGATAGTGTTGACAGATTATTTTCCCTCGTAACTCGAAATAATAAAATCTTATAACGAAGTGCTTCAGGGTACTCCGCACTGCCGCTGATTTCGGACATCAGGCATAAAAAATGAATGAATATCCTAAGAAGATCAGGAAAATATTAAAAGAATTTGCCGCGGTGGCTTATCAAAGAGAGTTTGGGGCTGAACTAAAATCATTATAAAGGATTGAAGTCGTGCTTGCCACGGCATTAATCCTGGTTGAAGAAGCCTGCGCAAAAAAATTAAACCGTTCTTTCCTCCATTTCCTTGCATTTAAGCTTGATTTTATTTGCCGGCGCTTAACCGATGGACGGGGAGCCGCGTTCTTCAGTGCGGATTCGCACGCAATCCTTTAAATCCAAAACAAAAATTTTCCCGTCGCCGGTTTCTCTGATTCCGCGATAAATCTCGGTAACACCTTTCTGCCGTCCATGTCCCAACACCTCACTGACCGTCAACAGGTTTATCTCGGCCTTGTACAACTCACTTTGTAACAGGTTAGCTCTCAGAAGTAATTTAAAGTCTTTTCCCCTCTCCCCTCGCGGGAGAGGGTAGGGTGAGGGGCAATTCAAACACAATCACCCCCACCCCAACCCTCCCCCATCGAGGGGGAGGGAGTTGCTACACTACTGGAAGCTAACCTGTTACCTCACTTTTCACGTCTTCCAACCGGTGCGGCTGGATAATGGCAATAATTAGTTTCATTTTATCCCCCTTATTCCAGAATCGTGTAATGTCAAAAGTACCATTACTAAAAACATGATTTTCTGCGTGATTCCCTCCTTTAGCAAAGGAGGGTTAGGGTGGATTTGTATCGTCGTAAAATCCCCCTTCATCCCCCTTTTTAAAGGGGGAACACGCATAAAACAAATATTGAAAGAAAATGAAACATCCATCGGTGTTATATTGCAAAACTTATGAATTGAGCTATATATAAGTAAAACAGTGTTCTTTTTGGTAACCAGAAAAAAATAATCGATTTCCAGATCTGAGGATAGGGAAGTAAAAAAGCTTGCTTTTTGGTAACCTAACGGTTGACAGAAATTATCGTAAATAGTAAAATGTTGTCAATATAGCCACGACACTATGCGAGGTTTAAACTAATTAAAAAGCGCACAACGAAGTGCGTTTTTCAATGCAATCGCAATCCTTATTCAGGACAACGCAGTCCGATTGGAGAAGTTTTTCCCCTCAGGTGTTCAAGGCGATCAGTTTCTAATCCAAAACAATCTTAATATTTTTGTCCGTCATTCTAAAATGTTAATTTCTCATTTAGGGGAATTACCGGCCGGAAAGCGATGAAGCTGGAGGCCCAGAAGAGGCGAGTCACCCTTTTGAGCGCAAAATGCTGTTTTGGAACGGAGATTGTTTATATCGCGGAGGATTATCCAATGAATTTACAAAGACCCAATGCTAATGACGCTACATTAACTTTTAATCGTTCCAGAAGCGTGGTCCCAGGTTCGGGGCTTTGCTCGCGCTGTTTGGACGGCTGTAAAGGCGGCTGTGAAGTTTTTAAAGCTTCTTACCGGGGACGGGAGGTTATTTATCCCGGTCCGTTTGGTTATGTGACCGCTGGCGGCGATAAAGATTATCCGGTAGATTATTCACACCTGAACATCCAGGGTTATGCCGAAGGGGCAAAAGGTTTACCGTCCGGCGTGGAAGGCGGTCCGGATACCGCCAAGTTTCCTTTGGTGGACACCGGGACAGAATACGGCTGGGATAAAAAAGTAAAGATGCCGGTCCCTGTTTTCACCGGGGCGCTCGGTTCTACAGAAATTGCCCGCCGAAACTGGGAACATTTCGCTATTGGAGCAGCGATTTCCGGGATAACCTTGGTTTGCGGGGAAAATGTCTGCGGTATCGACCCCGGGTTGGAATTAGACAATAATGGCAAAATTAAAAAATCACCGGAAATGGATCGACGGATTGAAATATACAAAAAAATGCATGAAGGCGATGGGGAAATTCTTGTCCAGATGAATGTGGAAGATACCCGTTTAGGAGTCGCCGAATATGTAATCAAGAAACATCAGTTGGAAACAATTGAGTTAAAATGGGGACAGGGAGCCAAGTGTATTGGCGGCGAAATTAAAGTCAATAGTTTAGAGCGGGCTCTGGAACTGCAAAAACGCGGTTATATTGTCACCCCCGATCCCTCTGTTCAGGCCAGTCAAATGTCCTTTAAGGACGGGGCAATCAAGGAATTTGAACGGCATTCCCGTCTCGGTTTTGTCACTGAGGAAGGTTTCCTGAAAGAAGTTGACCGGTTAAGAAAGCTCGGATTTAAACGGATTACTTTGAAAACCGGCGCCTACTCAATGAAAGAGTTGGCCATGGCCATCCGCTATTCTTCAGCGGCGAAGATTGACCTGCTGACTATCGACGGCGCACCAGGAGGCACGGGAATGAGTCCCTGGCGGATGATGGAGGAGTGGGGTATTCCCACCTTCTATTTGCAGTCTTTGACTTACGAATTCTGTCAAAAATTAGCCGCGCAGAAAATGCGCATACCGGATATCGCCATCGCCGGCGGTTTTTCTACCGAAGATCATCTGTTTAAAGTTTTGGCGATGGGCTCACCATACGTTAAAGCGGTTTGCCTGGGCCGGGCCTTGATGATCCCGGGAATGGTCGGCAAGAATATGGAAGAATGGATTAAAGCCAACGACCTGCCCAAAATTGTCTCCGAATACGGTTCAACACCGAAAGAAATTTATGTCTATTATGAAGAACTGGCCGATAAATACGGCAAGGAGATTAAAAACATTCCACTGGGAGCGATTGGCATCTACAGTTTTGTCCAAAAACTCCGGGTCGGGTTGCAGCAATTAATGGCGGGCAGTCGTAATTTCCGGCTGGACACAATATCCCGCAAAGATTTGATGGCTTTGACGGAAGAATCCTCAAAAATTTCCGGCATTCCCTATGTGATGAATGCTTATCGGGAAGAGGCCGAAGCAATACTGGCCGGAAAAGAAGCGGTGGCCTAGCGCTAAGATAATAAATTAATCAGCTGTAAGTAAAATTATTTTAAAAATGCCTTGCTATCTTTTACGGTAGCAAGGCATTTTTGTTATGTTATTCGGGTCTTGATTATATTTCCCCAAACTTAGCGGCCAGAATGATCATTTCGCTAATTTCCCGCACGCTCTTACCCGATTTATGACTTTCTTCTTCGATCTTGTCGATCGCAAACTGTCCGGATAAACCCAGTTTTTGCCTTAAAATATTTTTTGCTTTTTCTACAGATACCTGGGATAATAAAAGTTCCTCCCCCACCTTATGCCTGACCATTTCTTCCGATCTTTTGATCAAGCTGCTTAGACAATCATTCATCGAAGTGATGAGCTGATTAACCGGCAAAGACAGCTTGATTTTTTTTATTTCGAGATGAATACTGGCCGCTAAATTTAAAATATCCTGCAAATAAAAATCTAAGAAAATATCCCGGCTGATCTGGGAAATATTTTCCTCGCTTCCTAAACATCTCTGATTGTTAGTTATATTATTTTGCCGGTTCATAGTAAATTAAGCACAGAAATTTTACACCAATCCCTGGTCAATCATCGAATCGGCCACTTTAACAAAGCCGGCGATATTGGCTCCTTTAACATAATTGACATATTTGTCTTCTTTGCCGTATTTTAAGCAGTTTTCATGGATGGTGCGCATAATCCACTGCAATTTTGCATCTACTTCCTCGCGCGGCCAGGACAGACGCATACTGTTCTGACTCATTTCCAGACCCGAGGTGGCTACTCCGCCGGCATTAGCCGCTTTCCCTGGGGCAAACAATACTTTGGCCTTTTGAAATACCCTAACCCCTTCCGACGTGGTCGGCATATTCGCTCCCTCGCCTACGGCGATGCAGCCGTTTTTCACCAGCATCTCGGCGTCCTCACCGCTAATTTCGTTCTGCGTGGCGCTGGGAAAAGCAACATCACATTTTACCGACCAGGGTTTTTTGCCTTCATGATATTCGCAGGAAAACCTTCTGGCGCATTCTTCCAACCGGCCGCGTTCCACATTTTTCAGGTTAAGCACACATTTTAATTCTTTTTCATCAATACCCTCTTTATCGTAGATAAATCCTTTGGAGTCCGATAAAGTAACAACCTTGGCTCCCAAATGCAAAAGTTTTTCCACGGTGTATTGCGCCACATTACCGGCGCCGGAAACGGCGCAGACCTTTCCTTTAAGGGATTCTCCCCTGTTCTTCAACATCTCTTCGACAAAATAGACACAGCCATATCCTGTGGCTTCCGGCCGGATCAGGCTCCCGCCCCAATTCAATCCTTTACCGGTAAGCACGCCGGTAAACTCGTTTCTTAATCTCTTATACTGGCCGAACGGATAGCCGATTTCCCGCCCGCCCACGCCGATATCGCCGGCTGGGACATCGGTATCCGGCCCGATATGTCTTTGCAGTTCTGTCATAAAACTCTGGCAAAACATCATTACCTCGTTATCGGATTTTCCCTTGGGATCGAAATCTGCTCCTCCCTTGCCGCCGCCCATCGGCAGTGTGGTTAAACTGTTCTTGAATACCTGCTCGAAAGCCAAAAATTTCAAAACCCCCAAATTGACGCTGGGATGAAACCGGAGGCCGCCTTTATAAGGACCGATAGCGCTGTTCATTTCTATCCGAAAACCCCGGTTTATCTGAATCTCCCCTTGATCATTCATCCAGGGCACACGGAAAATAATAACTCTTTCCGGTTCCACCATTCTTTCCAGAATTTTGCTATTTTTATACTTGGGGTTTTCTTCAACAAAGGGCATTAATGTTTCCACAACTTCCTGCACCGCCTGATGGAATTCCAATTCACCCGGATTCCTGCTGATTAGTTTGTCCATAAATTCTTTAATCTTGTTTTTCATTTTCTCCCCTTTACCCATGCCCGCAAATTTTTCGTTTCGGTCCGCGGAGGGACAAACACAAAAATTTACATTTGGTTTCCGCTCTAATATTTTGCTTAATTGCTGGGTCACCGCTCGTGCAGCAATTTTTGGTTGTTGTTTTTGATCGGCATATCAAGCGGCTATATTTTCTCGATTATAAATGATTTAAAAATAAAACGCAATAGTCCGCTGGTAAAAACTAGAAAAAACCAATTGCTTTAACCGCCAAAATTTTGTATTGTTAAAATGAAGAAGGGATTTGGGGGGGGCTTGAAGAAGAATTTTAAAGGGTTTACCTTAATTGAACTGATGATTGTTGTCGCCGTTATCGCCATAATTGCGGCCATCGTCATCCCGAAATTCGCTGATCTGATCCGTAAATCAAAGGAAGCTTCCACCAAGGGTAAATTGGCCGTTTTGCGCAGCTCCCTCAATATTTATTACTCGGATAACGATGGTAAATACCCCCAAGGGACCAACGTTTATGCGGCAAACATTACCTATCTGCAAACTTCCCTAGTCCCTAAATATCTCCAAGATTGGCCAACCTGTTATATCCCTTTTTATCATAAAAAAACCGACACTGTAGACAATTTTCCTTCCTTTTCACAGAGTTGGGACCCCGCCTGCGACGGAGAATGGGGTTATGTTGGCAACAAAGATGATGTTAGCTGGGGCAAGATTTTTGTTGAATGCTGGCATACCGACACAAAAGGGGAAGAAATCTCTCTCTGGTAGTCAAGTCCGAAACTCCGGTAAAACTTTCTCAAAATCAATCATTTTATCGCAATTACTCTAATAATTGCATATTCCGGAGCAAAGTTGCCGGGCATTCCGATTTAAAGTTGCCACCCCCCTTTCCAATGAAACAGAAAAAAGGGATTTGCTGGAAATTGTCGGATCACCGATAATCTGGCACCAGTCTTTTATTGGTCTTTGGCTGGTCACAATCATTGAGGAAGTTAAATTTATATACTCTAAAGTAGTGAGGGGGGCTTTGTCTTATTATTGATGAAGTCAAAATTCTCTAATTAATGAATAAATAGATTTTTTGTGGGAAAGTTGGGGTCGCTGGTCAAATTTACGCCGAGCCGGCGCAGGCCGGCTTCGTCGCCCGGGGTGGGCATGTGGGTCAGATGAACTTCGCAGCCGTTCAGTTCGGCAAGTTTTTCCATCGCCATCTGCGCGGCGGGATTCGTTGTGGCGCCGATGCTTAAGGCAATCAGCGTTTCTTCGAGGTCGAGACTCACTGTTTTTTTCTTAAGGATATTTTTCTTTAGATTGGCGATAGATTCCATGATGTTTGGTGAAAGAAGATGGAGCTTGTCGGGAATATCGGAAAGTTTCTTGATGGCGTTGAGGATCAGGCTTGAGGAGGCATGCATCAGGGGGGAATTTTTCCCGGCGATGATTTCACCGTTGGGCAGTTCAATCGCCGCCCCGCAGTAGATTCCCTCATTTCCTTTTTCTTGTTTCTGGGCTTGAGCCGCCGCTTGACGCGCCGGCTCAACAACAGCGCGGTCTTCCGGTTTTAAATCAACTTCTTTCAGGATCAGTTCAGTACGGCTGATCGTTTCTTTATCCATCACCCCCATGGCATATTCGCAGACGTAGCGGAAATAACGCCGGATGATCTCCTGTTTTGAGGCTTCCCGGGCAGCGGCATCATCAATAATACCGAATCCGGCCCGGTTTACGCCCATGTCAGTCGGGGACTTATAAACCGCTTCTTTACCGGTAATCTTTTCCAGTATTTTCCTGACCACTGGAAAGATCTCCACATCCCGGTTGTAATTTACCGTTGCTTCTTGATAAGCTTCAAGGTGGTACGGGTCGATCTCGTTGAAATCCCGGATATCGGCGGTGGCCGCTTCGTAGGCGATATTAACCGGGTGTTTTAAAGGAAGATTCCAGATCGGGAAAGTCTCAAATTTTGCGTATCCGGACCGGATCCCTCTTTTGTAATCATGATACATCTGCGAAAGGCAGGTGGAAAGTTTTCCGCTGCAGGGACCGGGACCGGTAACGACCACGAGCGGTTTATGGGTTTCAACATAGTCATTTTTCCCGTAGCCCTGATCGCTGATGATCCGGTCAATATCCGTCGGATAGCCCTCGATCGGGTAATGGATGTAGACGGGTATTTGTCTTCTTTCCAGTTTGTTTTTGAAAAGGACGGCGGAGGGCTGGTTTTCAAATCTGGTAATAATCACCCCGCGCACACCAAGCCCCCATTCCTTTAAATCATCAATCAGTTTCAGTGCGTCGGAGTCATAGGTGATCCCAAAATCAGCGCGCATCTTTTTCCTCTCGATATCGCCGGCGTAAATGCAGAGAATGATATCGGCCTGATCCTTTAACTGCTGAAGGAGCCGCATTTTAACGTTCGGATTGAAACCGGGCAGGACCCGGGAAGCATGGTAATCAAAAAGAAGTTTGCCGCCGAATTCCAGATATAGTTTATTGTTGGATTTATTGACGCGTTCCAGGATCGCGGCAGTTTGCTGCTGGATATATTTTTCATTGTCAAATCCTGAGACTTTTTTCATAAGTAAGGGACTCCCCTTTTTATTGCCGGAGCAAATTTTTATTTACTGCAGGCTAATTCTATCATGGCCGTTAAACTAATGTCAAACATAATTTTTTTGAGGGTTTTTTGTTGAGCAATTATTTGAAAAGTGATAGAATGATAATCGTTTAATTTCCCTCTCCCCTTGTGGGAGAGGGCAGGGTGAGGGGTAACAAGGGAATTGAGCTTTTAACACCCTCACCTTAATCCTCTCCCCTCAAGGGAGAGGAAGAACATCGCATAGATGAAAGGTTTCCGAAAATAATAACTGTAAAAAAGGAGCGATGAAAATGGGCAATGATCTTGTCTGGATAAAGTTTGATCTGCTGGAACAATTTATGGCAGATGTTTTTAAAGGACTGGGGGTTCCTGAGGAAGAGGCGAAAATCTGCGCCGATGTTTTAATCACCGCTGATAAAAGAGGGATCGACTCCCATGGGATTGCCCGGCTAAAAACAATTTATTATGACCGAATTAAACAGGGGATCCAATTCCCGAAAACAAAATTTGAAGTGATCAAGGATGGGCCGGCTACCGCGGTGATTGACGGCCATGACGGAATGGGACAGGTAATCTCGAAGAAAGCGATGACCCTGGCCATCGAGAAAGCAAAACAATATGGAATGGGGATGGTTGTAGTTCGGAATTCTACGCATTACGGTATCGCCGGATACTATGCGATGATGGCCGCTCAGGCCGGGATGATCGGAGTTACCGGCACAAACGCCCGGCCGTCTGTCGCTCCCACTTTTGGGGTGGAAAATATGCTGGGGACCAATCCTTTGACTTTTGCCATGCCGACCGACGAGGAGTTCCCTTTTGTTTTAGACTGCGCCACAGCGCTTTCTCAGCGCGGAAAGATTGAAGTCTATGACCGGCTGGGCAAAACGCTTCCCGGCGGCTGGGTGATCGATGAAACCGGACAGAGCAGGACCGATACCCGCCAGATTCTGGAAGATTTAACCAAAGGGAAAGCCGCGCTTACGCCGTTGGGCGGGATCGGGGAGGAAGGCGCCGGTTATAAAGGTTATGGTTACTGCACGGTGGTCGAGATTTTGTCGTCAGCTTTACAGGGCGGAAATTATCTGAAGATGCTGATGGGAATCCAGGATGGAAAAAAAGCGCCTTACCATCTCGGCCATTTTTTTATGGTGATGGACGTCTCCGCATTTACCGGGCTGGAAACTTTTAAAAAAACTACCGGAAATATTTTGCGCGAACTGCGTGCTTCCAAAAAAATGCCCGGACAGGAAAGAATTTACACCGCTGGAGAAAAAGAATACCTATCCTGGCTGGAGAGGAAAGATAAGGGCGCGCCGGTAAACAAGGAACTCCAAAAAGAAATTCTACTGATGCAAAAAGAACTTAGTTTAACAAAATATAAATTTCCTTTCTAAGACGCAGATGATTTTTTTTTGCAGTGCGAGTCTGTTCGACATTGACCAGAGAAGGCAGCAAAGGCTAAAGCCTGCAGCTGCCGCCATACCGACATATGATAATTTTCTCTTGACTAATTGAGAGGAGTAGGCTATACTTCTAATGTTTGAAGTAATTAATCTAAAAGGGGGATGTCAATGGCAAAAGTGGTGAAAGTAAGATGTTCGGCTAAAACGAAAGAAGGCAGTCGTTGCAAGAGTTTTGCTTCGGGGAAATCGAAGTGTTGTGCAGTCCATAAGAAAAAGTAGTAAACAAGCGGCTTGCCGTATCTGGAAATCTTTAGAGCTGGATGAAGAAGATACGGGTCCCTTATTAAGGGGATTGAAATGTAAAACAAAAAAAAGACAACTCAAGATGGTTGTCTTTTTTTTGTAGTGGCGTTTTCCAAAAATAGTTCTTGACAAATTGCAGAAATATGTTATGCTGATAATAGCAACACTGCAGTAGCACTTGTCGCATTGCAGTAGCACTGGTAAAAGTTTAGAAGTCTTAGGCCGTAAGGTTAGGATAACTGACCTTGCGGTTTTTATTTGTAGTGAAAGATAAAATAGATTTCTAAATATTGTTTACTAAGTTTTTATTAACAAGGAGGTAACAACCGATGGCAAAAGGAACAGTGAAGTGGTTCAATGACCAGAAAGGTTATGGATTTGTCACTCCAGAGAACGGAAATGATGTGTTTGTGCATCACTCCGCGATTAAGGGTGAAGGTTTTAAATCTTTAGCTGAAGGACAGCAAGTTGAGTTCGATATCGAACAAGGTCCGAAAGGCGAGCAGGCTACCAATGTAGTCAAAATATAACCTAAAACCGACAAATGCCCGGCATCTGTAATAGATCCGGGCATTTTTTTTGTGGATTTTTCAATTTTTTTATTTTAGCATGGGATAAACTTAGATGGCGTTAATCAACCTGCAGGAAATTACCCTGGCTTTCGATGGGCCGCTGATTTTCGATCAATTGGATTTGCAGATCGAACCCGGTGAACGGATTGCTCTGCTTGGCCGTAATGGCGCGGGCAAAACAACCTTAATGAAGGTGATCACCGGCCAATTGACTGTTGAAGAAGGCCGGGTTATCTATCAAAAAGGGATTCAAACGGCGTATTTGCCGCAAGAAGTTCCCCTCGACATCCAGGGAAATGTCTTCGATATTGTTTTATCCGGTTTGGGGACCCGGGCCAATCTTTTAAGTGAGTATCACCATCTTAGCCACCGTCTGCAAATGGAACATACTCCGGAATTAATTGCCCGGTTCAATAATTTGCAATCCGAGTTGGATCGTACCGGGGGATGGGATATCAATAATCAGGTAGAGAATATTCTGACGAAAATGAAGCTGGATCCGGAAGGTGATTTTGAACGGTTGTCCGGCGGACAAAAACGACGGGTTCTTTTGGCGAAGGCCTTGGTACTGAAGCCGGAAATTCTCTTACTGGATGAACCAACGAATCATTTAGATATCGATTCGATCGGCTGGCTGGAAAAATTTCTCCCCAAGTATCAGGGGACGGTTTTTTTTGTCACGCACGACCGGATGTTCCTGGGCAATCTGGCGACCAGAATTATCGAGTTGGACCGGGGAAAAATTTTCAGCTGGGCCTGTGACTATAAAACTTTCCTGGAACGCAAACAAATGGCTTTGGAGATTGAAACCGCCCAACAGAAAAATTTTGATAAAAAATTGGCCGAGGAAGAAATCTGGATTCGGCAGGGGGTCAAAGCCCGCCGGACCCGCAGCGAAGGCCGCGTCAAAGCGCTGGAAAAACTGCGGCAGGAAAAGAAAGCTCAACGTCATCAGCTTGGCAAGGCCCGTCTCAAAGCGCAGGAAAGCAGTCTTTCCGGCGGCCAGGTGATCAAGGCCGTTAATCTAAATTTTAGCTACGCGGATAATTGTTTGGTCCGGGATTTCTCCACTCAAATTATGCGCGGTGATAAAATCGGAGTGATCGGGCCGAATGGCTGCGGCAAAACAACCTTACTGCGAATCTTGCTGGGACAACTCCCTCCTCAGACAGGCAAGGTGAGCTTGGGAACAAAGTTGGAGATTGCCTACTACGATCAACTTCGAGAACAGTTGAACGAGGAACAGTCGGTGATGGAAAACATCAACAGTTCCGGTGAAACCATTACTTTTAACGGCAAATCCCTGCATGTTCTCGGTTATTTGAAGAACTTTCTTTTTTCTCCGAGCCGGGCGCGTTCACCGGTTAAAGTTCTTTCCGGTGGAGAACGTAATCGTCTTTTCCTGGCCAAACTTTTCAGCAAACCTTTCAACATGCTGGTAATGGATGAACCAACCAATGATCTGGACATAGAAACGCTGGAGCTTCTGGAAGAATTACTGCTGGAGTTTACCGGTACGCTGCTTCTGGTCAGCCATGACCGGTCTTTTCTGAACAATGTGGTCACCTCAACAATGGTGCTGGAAGGCGGGGGAGTGATCAATGAATATCCTGGCGGCTATGATGATTGGCTAAGTCAGAGCAAAAATAAATCGCTTGAGTTTTCAATTAAACCCGAAATAAAACCGCCGAAAGAAACCTCACGCCAGCAGAAACCTATTGTCCTAAAAAAACTTTCTTTCAAGGAGAAGGCTGAGCTTGAATCGCTTCCGGATATAATCGACAAGCTGGAATTAGAAGAGAAAGCCATTTACGATCTTTTTGCCGACAGCTCTTTTTATCAGAAAGTTCCTAAAAAAATCGTTGAAGCTAAAGCCCGTCTAGCCATTTTAAAAACCGAACTGCAGACAGCCCAGGAACGCTGGCTGTATCTGGATAATTTATCTGCCGCCTTTGCCGGAGAGGACAGTTAAACGTATAACCCATGACCCACAACTCATGACCCGTGTTCTTTTTATTGAGCAATTATGCTAAAAGTGATAAAATAGCGGGAATGAATTTGTTCGACAAAGAATATTTAATTAAACTGGCTAATGTGCGGATGCCGTTTGGAAAATACGCCAACCGCCGGTTGATTGACCTGCCGGAATCATATATCATCTGGTTTTCCCGGAAAGGGTTTCCCAAAGGCGAGCTGGGAAAGATGTTAATGGCTATCCATGAAATTAAAACCAACGGGTTGGAGTATTTACTGAAACCGCTGCAAGAGGGAGAAAGATAGTTCTAAGTTCCTGTCATTCCCGAATGCTTTTATCGGGAATCCAATGGTTATTAATGGATCCCCGCTTACAAACTTCGGGGCTGACAGACTAGGACTGCTAATAAATTAAATATAAATAGTATGTTTTTTCACTACTGTCCCACAGAATATTGTTGAAAAAACAATTCGTTTTGGATATACGGAGATTCCGTAATATCATCGTTCTTTGAAAATGCTTGATAAATAAGGGTTTTCTCGAATAAGTTCACACTCAAAAACTGTAGA
>JBDRON010000002.1:0-31535 GCA_043810025.1 Elusimicrobiota bacterium | reverse complement strand
TTTTGGTTTGATTGCACGCCGCAAGGAAAATTTATGCTTCAAATCGCTTTCGGCCAGTCAAAATACTATATTGATAATCTTTCAGAAAACATCAAGCGGGGCCACCGCCAAAAACTGCGAAAAGGAATTTGGCCCGGCTTTGCCCCGCTTGGTTATTCCAATAATCCCAAAACAAGGGCGATTGATATTGATAGTGAAAAAGCACCACTTGTGCGAAAAGCATTTGAAATTTACGCCACGGGCGAATATACCTTGAAAGCTGTTGCGATAATTTTGGATCAAGCGGGTCTAAGAAGCTATAAAGGCAATGTTCTTTCCGTTTCCTGTGTCCAACGACTTTTGCAAAATCCGATTTACTACGGCGTATTTTCTTTCAACGGTGAAATCTACGACGGAACGCACGAGCCAATTATTTCCAAGAAACTTTTTGATTCTGTTCAACAAGTAATGAGCAACCGAGGAAAAAAGAAACGCAAACGAAAACACGAATTTGCTTTTTCGGGACTGATGAAATGCGGAAACTGCGACTGCCTCATAACTGCCGAAAAACAAAAAGGACACCAC
The DNA here is from genome assembly GCA_043810025.1 of Elusimicrobiota bacterium. Taxonomy (GTDB): domain Bacteria; phylum Elusimicrobiota; class JBDRON01; order JBDRON01; family JBDRON01; genus JBDRON01. Next base: position 30,971 of record JBDRON010000002.1, on the reverse strand, counting down.
TATTATCGTTGCACCAAGAAAAAGCAACCTTGTAATGAAAAATATCTGCGGGAAGAAAATCTTGTTGAACAGATGAAAGGAATTATTCAAAAAGTTTCTTTGCCTGACGAGTGGGCAAAAAATATGCTTGCTGAGATAGACAAGGAAAAAGAGCAAGCGAGAGAAGAAACGAAAGTTTTTGTTCAAAATCTCCAAACAAAAAAGACGGAAATCGAAAACAAAGCTGAAAACCTGCTTGATTTGTTTATCGGTGGCAAAGGCATTGAACCCGAAGAATATCAAGCCAAAAAATCAAAACTGCTTAACGAGAAGCATGACATTTTGGAAAAGATAAAAGATTTTGAACAAAAAGGAAATAATTGGCTCGAACCGATGAAAGAAATGATTTTAGCCAGTAGCCAAGCCAAAATTATTTTGTCGCAAAGCGACAATCAAGAAATCCGAGCATTTCTAAAAAATATCGGCTCGAACTTCATTTTGAAAGATAAAAAATTCCAATTTGCGCTTAAAATCGGCTGGCGAGCCCTCGCAGAGGGCGAGCCAACAAAAACATTTCCCAATTGGCGGAGAGGGAGGGATTCGAACCCTCGATAGAGTTTCCCCTATACACGCTTTCCAGGCGTGCCTGATCAGCCGCTCCAGCACCTCTCCATGTTTTTGAATGCAAATCACAAAAACATAAGACTCAAATCGAACTTCTGTTTCCCCTCCCTTGCTATCTTAGCTTTTTTAGCCGTTTTTTTCAAACCTATTTTTTAAGAGTTCTTCTAACCGTCTTCGGAAATTTCGTTTCGATCACTTATTTAATATTTTTTTGGCAGTTCTTTGCTTTGCCGGCCAAGACTGTTTTTGAGTTTCTTCCGAATCATCTGTTCAATCCGGGTTTGCATTGTTTTATTTAGCAATAACTTGTACTGGGGATTAGTTAAACGACCTTTGACGAGGATCTCCGTGGTTATCCGGCCTTGTTTGTCGGCGGTGTATTTGGCTAAAGCGCCGCGGGAATATTTTTTGGCTATTTTCACCCTAAATTTCATCTCCAGTTGTTGATTAAAACCAATCCAACCTGATCCATTCACGCCCAACTTATCCGAATCGACAAAAAAATCGTCCGTATAGATTTTGCCGCCGGCGATCTTGAAAGTCGACTTAATTAATTTGTAATTAATGGCCGCCAATTCGGGATTCTTCAACAATTTCGCCAGATTGTTAGTTAAAGGAAGCTTATCCAGCTTGCCTTCAACGGCTTGAAAATTACCCTGTCCGTTAATTAAGTTAAGGTTTCTTCCTTTGCCTTTAAGTTCCAGCCGGGTATTAATTTTGCCCCAGATCTTATCTTTGTAATTGCTGTTGGCCGAAACAATTTTGTTCAGTTCAGCATCGATTAATCCCAGTTTTAGATCATAAGTAATGACCTTTAAATTGTTAATGTTTGCCCGGAGATCGGCCTTAAGCTTCCCTTGATAAGCATCGGTTTGCAAATTCGTGACGGCTAAATTGCCGGATTCCAAACTGAACGGCAGAGAAAAATTTCCAAAAACATTTTCCCCGTAGACGAGCTCTTTCGATTTTATTTCTCCGACCATTTTCAATTTTTGTTTGCTTAGATCAACGGAGCCGGTCAGCCTTAACCGTCCGTTGATTTGTTGAGGCATTTTCAAACTATAGTCCAGACCGGCCGCCAAACTAAACGGGGCGTTTAAAGAAATACCGCGCGATTCCATCCGAACATTTTTTAAATTAGCGGAAAGGGTTTGCCCGGTTTGATCGACAAAATTGATCGTGCCATTTTTGATTAGCACCCGCGAAACTAATAAGGCCAAAGGCAGGGTTTTGTTTTTCTCGACTTGCGGTTCCTTTCCTCTGGAAACCAATAGATCTTCAAAATTAAAATGACCGTCTTTTTTCCGGACAATTTGAATATAGGGGGATAGTAAATATATCCTGCCGATTTCCAGTTGGCCGCGGAACAGCGGCCAGAAGTTCGGCCGTAGATTGAAAGTGCCGCTTTGAAGAAATATTTGTTGATTATCCGGCTCGTAAACTCTTAAATTCAAAACTTCCAAACCGTTCCAGGCCGTCAAAGAAACTTTCCCGATCTCCACCTTCCGATGCAAATAATTATTCAGTTTTTTGCTAACGACCACGGCTAACTTCTCCGGCGGGAAAAACAGCCGGAGCCCAACCGAAAGCAGAAACACCGCCACCGCCAAAACGAGCGCTAGCCAAAATAGAAATTTTATTATTTTTAACATCATAGAAATAAGAAATATTGTAAATTTCATCTTGTTTTTCGCATAATTCAAAATTTAACATTGATAATTTAAAATTTAGAATTTCTCATTTGCTTTTAAATTAAACGGATTGTTTTGAAAGGCACTTTCTAAAAATTTTCAAAGCCTCATCGACATCGCTTTTGTTGATGATCAGCGGGGGAAGGAACCTTAAGACTTTTTCCCGGGTACAATTTATAATTAAGCCGGATTCCAGACATTGCTTAACAATCTCCTTGCCCGAAATGGTTAACTCCATCCCGACCATCAATCCTTTGCCCCGAATTTCATGGATAAAACTAAATTCTTTTTTTAATTTGCCTAACTGCGATGTTAAATATTTGCCCACGGTCTGCACATTCTGCAAAAATTTCCGGTCGATAGTTTTAATTACCACTAAAGCCGCAACGCAGGATACCGGGTTACCGCCAAAAGTGGAACCGTGGTCCCCGGGCTGAAAAGCCGCCGCTATTTCCTTGCCGGCGATGGTTACCCCCAAAGGCAATCCGCCGGCGATACCTTTAGCTAAGGTGACAATATCCGGTTTGACTTTATAATGCTCGTAGGCAAAAAACCTGCCGCTCCGTCCCACACCGCACTGTATTTCATCAAAGATCAGCAGGATTTTTTTTCGCTGACAAATTTTTCGTAAACCGGCCAGAAATTTAGGGTTGGCCGGATTCACTCCGCCTTCGCCCTGAATCGGTTCGACAATAATCGCGCAGGTTTTTTTGCCAATCAGCTTTTCTACCGAATTAAGATCGTTAAACCGGGCATAAACAAAACCTCCCGGTAAAGGTTGAAACCCTTGATGAAATTTTTTTTGCCCCGTCGCGGCTAAAGCGGCCAAAGTCCGCCCATGAAAAGAATTTTCGAAACTGATTATCGCGTTCTTTCCTTGAGGATTGCCCCATTTTCGGGCCAGTTTAATCGCGCCTTCGTTCGCTTCCGCTCCGCTGTTGGAAAAAAACACTTTTCCCTGGCCGCCAAACCGTCCCGACAATTCGCCCGCCAACTCGATTTGCGGCTGACAATAGTACAGATTGGAAACATGGAGCAGAGTAAAAGCCTGCCGGCAAATTGCTTTAGCCACCAGCTGGTGACAATGCCCCAGGGAACAAACCCCCAGCCCGGAAAAAAAGTCCAGATATTTTTTCTGATGCTGATCCCAAAGATATTGTCCTTTCCCTTTCACAAACAACACCGGAAATCGTTTATAGGTATTGAGAAAAAAATGATCGGCTAAAACAAATTGTTCCCTTGATCCCCTTTTCATTTTAATATCCTCGTCCCCTGATTAACTAAACTATCGGTAATCACCACTTCTTTTACGCCCTTTTCCACGGCTTTTAAGGCCGATTTAATTTTCGGGATCATCCCGGAACTGATTACCCCTTCCCTGATTAACCCGTTAATATCGGATGCTTTAATCACCGGCAAAATCTTTTTATGGGCATCGTAAACGCCGCGGACATCAGTCAAAAAAATCAGCCGGTCGGCTTTAAGCGCCACGGCTAAACCGGCGCTAACCAGATCAGCGTTAATGTTTAAAGCCTTTCCCTGAACATCTGTTCCGACCGGTGAAACCACCGGCAGATAACCGCCGGACAGGAGATTTTTGATTATCCCCAAATTAATCTTTTTCGGTTCACCCACCAAACCCAGCTTTTTTATTCTTTCGGCAACAATCAGCTGACCATCCCGGCCGGAAATACCCACCGCCCGGCCTCCCTGCCGGTTAATCAAACTTACCCAGCTTTTGTTCACCAGGCCGGAAAGCACCGCTTCCACCACATCCATCGCCGGTTGATCGGTATAGCGCAGTCCTTGAATAAATTTGGCGCCGATAGCCATTTTTTCCAGCCAACCGCTAATTTCCACTCCGCCGCCGTGAACCAGAACAACAGAATATTTTTTCGCTAAGCTGACTAACCCTTGGGCCAAATTTTTGGCCTGAGCCTGCCGGCCCAAAACCTTTCCGCTGTATTTAACCACAATAAATTTTTTCATAAAAATTAAGCCTCGTTGCATTCGGAGCTTTAATTCCCCTCTTTATTAAAGAGGGGCTAGGGGAGTTTAAAAGACAAAACCTAACCCCCTTAATCCCCCTTTATCAAAGGGGGAAACTCAATCTTATTTACACCGCTTCTACTTTTTTTACTTCCGGAACCAATTCCTTTATCCGGCGCTCAATGCCCGCCTGCAAGGTCATCGTGGACATCGGACAGCCCATACAGGCCCCAATCAACCGCACCTTCACCACCCCATCGTCGCCAACCTCAACCAGCTCGACATCCCCGCGATCCGCTTGCAGCATCGGACGAACTTCTTCTAAAGCCTTCTCCACCTTCTCTCTACTTACTGTCATCGCATCCTCCCTTTAAATACCTGTAAAAATATATCCTTGTGTCCCCGTATTCTTTTTGGCGGGAAAGGGCAAATTTCTGCCGCTGCTGAGGGACATTTTCTTTAGCCTGACATTGGATAATTATCCAACCGCCGGGTTTTAAAACATTTGCCTGTTCAATTGTTTTTAAAATCACTTCGACTAAAAATATCGGTTCCTTATTGGCGTTTATATAGGGCGGACCGGCAAAAATTAAATCAAACTTTTTATTAATTCTTTTCAGCGCTGACTCCACATTGCCCAAAATTACAGCCGCCCTGGGCAGGAGATCCATTTTTTTTAAATTATCCAGAATAATTTCCTGACACCGCCGGTCGCTTTCCACAAAACAAGCGAACTCCGCTCCCCGGGACAACGCCTCGATGCCCACCGAACCGCTGCCGGCATACAAATCCAAAAAATGAGCCCCGGCGATCCTCGGGTTTAAAATATCAAAAAGCGATTTTTTGAACCGGCTTAACATCGGCCGAACCTGGTTTCCCGGCAATGTTTTTAATTTTTTCCCCTTGAATTCACCAGCCAGCACCCGCAGTTCCGACAACTTTTTACCTCCACCGCAAGAAATTATGAATTATGAATTTTAAATTAGTCCGAGCTTCGCTCGGAACTTTACCTTAACCGGCAAATTTTTATTGTTGATTTTGTAGGGCAAGCCTTTAGGCTTGCGTCTTTAAAACCGCAGGGCTAAAGCCCTGCCCTACAAAATCAAAGGCAAACTAGGTTTTACCGTCAACAACATTGAAATTCCTTAGCATTAAATTATTTTTCCTATAATTTATAATTTATTTAACAAGGCTTTATCTTAACTTGCTCGGTGACATGGTCATTATTAACTCAGCGATATCGGGATATTTGGCAATAAATTTCAACTCCTCATGGACCAGCGGTTTTTGATTGTGCACATTGGCATAGCGAACCAGCTCCAGTATCCTGGTGGCTTCCTGATCATCTTTAAAAGCTACTTCGAGCCTTTCATAGACATTTCTAAAACCTTTTATTCCGGAGTATTCTCCAACGGTGATTTGCCGCCCGGTTTCGATAATATCCGGCTCGCCGCGGCCCAGCTCCTCATAATCATACAACTCATAATTCCTTCTGTCCTTCAAAGCCCCATCGGCATGGATGCCGGACTCATGGGCAAAAGCGTTCGATCCCACACCAGGCTGATTAATCGGGATCGGCACACCAAAAGCGTAGGAAGCATACTTGCAAATTTTCCAGGCTGATTTTAGATTTATCCTTCCATCCAAATGGTATTTACCCGCAACGCCGCTGGCATACTTTATCGCCAAAATGACCGCGACCAAATCGGCATTGCCGGCCCGTTCGCCCATCCCGTTAATACAGGTATTGATATAAGCGTCTTGCCCGGCATCGTTTGCGCCCATCGCCCCGGAGACGGAATTGGCCACCACCATCCCCAAATCGTTGTGGCAGTGGACCTCGATCGGCATCTGTATTTCCTGACCGAGCGCCTTGATCCGCTCATAGATGGTAAAAGGACTGTCGTAGCCCAAAGTATCGCAGTAACGGAACCGGTCAGCGCCGGCTTCCTTACCCGCCAACGCAAACTTAATCAGATAATCCAGGTTTGTCCGGGAAGCATCTTCGGCGTTGACACCGATGGTTTCCGCGCCCAGTTTCTTCGCCGTCTTCACCGCCGTCACCATCTCTTTAATTACCGATTCATGATCTAATTTGTTTTTAAATTTATGCACAATCATTTGATCGGAGGTGGAGATGGAAAGATTGAGATGTTTGATTTTCGGACAATGTTTGAATGACACGGTAACGTCTTCGGTTGTCGCCCTCAACCAACCTTCGAGAAAAATCGGGGACAGCTCCCCCAATTCGACAAGTTGGAGATTAGCGTTTAGATAATTTAGCTCATGATGGGTAAAAGGGAAGCCAAATTCGCTTTGAAAGACGCCGAGATCATTTAGGTAGAGATTAATAATCGTTTTTTGCAGTTTGGAAAGACAGATTCTGGAAGTTTGCACACCGTCCCGATTGGTCACATCGATAATAAAAATTTTGGGCATTTTTGTTTCTCCTTGAAATTAGTGGAACGGTCACGACCGTTCCCGGCAAACAAATCAATAAACTCTCCCAACTATACCGCGCTAAACTAGTTGCTCGACAAATTTTTCCAGGCGCTCTAAACCTTTTTTAATGTTGGTCAGTGAGGCGGCATAGGAAAGCCGGATAAAATTATCGTTTCCAAATACGCCGCCGGGAACAACCGCCACTTTCCCATTTTCCAGCAGGAGTTCGGTGAAGGGAAGAGAGCCTCCGACAACTTTGTCCTGAAATTTCTTTCCGAGAAGACGGCTGATATCGACAAAAAGATAAAAGGCCCCTTGCGGTTTAAGACAGCTCAGTCCCTTAATCGAATTGATCTTATCGACGATGAAATTTCTTCTTTCCCGGAAACTATCCACCATCTTTTTCAAAATCTCCTGAGGACCGTTCAACGCCTCCACCGCCGCATATTGGGCAATCGAAGTGGGATTAGATGTTGAATGATCCTGCAGATTAGACATCGCTTGAATAACATCTTTAGGCCCAGCCGCATAACCGATCCGCCAGCCGGTCATCGCGTAGGTTTTTGACAAACCGTTAACGACGATGGTGAGGTTTTTAATCTCTTCGCCCAAGGAGGCGATACTCACATGCTTACAGTTATCATAGATTATTTTTTCATAAATTTCATCAGAAATGCAGTAAATGTCCGCCTCAGCGATTATTTTGCTGAGCGCGATTAATTCATCTTTTTCGTAAATCATCCCGGTAGGATTGGACGGCGAATTTAAAATTACCAGTTTTGTTTTCGCCGTGACCGCCTCTTTCAACTGACGGGGAGTAATTTTAAAATTAGCCTCTTGGGTTGTTTCGATGCTTACCGGCGCCGCGCCGGCTATTTTGAGCATCTCCGGATAACTGACCCAATAGGGAGAAGGGATGATCACCTCGTCACCGGCCTCGCATAAAGCCAGGATGATATTGAAAATCGAATGTTTTGCCCCGCAAGAAACAAGTATTTGATCCAAGGAATATTCCAGCTGATTATCTTCAATAAATTTTTTCCGGATCGCTTCCTTAAGTTCCTTGATGCCGGATGTCGGCGTGTATTTGGTAAATCCCTGATCCAAAGCTAATTTGGCGGCCTCTTTGATATTGGCCGGCGTATCAAAGTCCGGCTCACCGGCGCCAAAACCAATAACATCCACGCCTTCGGCTTTCATTTTATTCGCTTTCGCCGTGATCGCCAACGTCGGCGACGGACTGATTAAACTGATCTTTTTGGATAACTTCACAAACAACCTCCGGAAATAATTTTAATCCTAGAAAAAAATTCAAAATTTAAAATTCATAATTTATAATTTCTGTTAGACTCATATTATACTTATTTTTCTGATTAAAAACAAATTTAGTAAATGAAAGATGTAAACCCTAGGCCTTCAAAATATTAAAAAAGCCAACATAAATTCCCGCTCAACGAAGAATAACGAGCCTGGATCTTATATTGGCTTACCTGGCAACAACCCGTTTAACCGTGATTCCTGCTTAGTCTTCCAAACCGATGATAATTATAGCAAATATTGACTATTTGTCAAATTTTCATTTTGACCGGGGTGCATCCCCAAATTTCTGACAACAAAAATATTATGCGTCCTTGCCAAAGATGTCGTTCCCGAAATCTTTAATCGGGGAGCCATTTCTCGATACCCGATTAAAAATATACTAATCGAGATCGCTCAAAAAATCTCCAGCAGTGTCATTGCGAGACGTAGCCGAAGCAATCTCGTTTTTTTTGCTTCGACGATAAGACAAGATTGCTTTGCTCCCTTCGGTCGCTCGCAATGACATAAATTCCATTTAATGGTATTTTTAGCCACTTACATGCCGAGCCGCCTGAAGCCTATCGGGGTCACCTATTAAGGTAACTGTTTTCTGTGTCTTGTAACTTGAAAGCAAGGGAATAAAAAAGCCCGCACCGAAGGTGCGCTAAATTTATTATAATTTAATTTACCAATTTGTCAAATACGATGAAGCTGTGTGCTATTTATAGCAATGTTCTTCGTTGGGGAATTGGCTGTTTTTTACTTCCTGGCGGTATTCGGCAAGGGCTTGGAGAATTGTGGAATTAAGTTTGGCGTATTGTTTGACAAATTTGGCGGCTGTTCCTCCGTAAAGTCCGAGCAAATCGTCGAGGACTAAAACCTGACCGTCACAGTCCGGACCGGCGCCAATCCCAATTGTGGGAACAGAAACCAACTGGGAAATCTCTTTGGCTAATATTTGGGGAACACACTCCAGCACCAGTGCAAATATTCCGCAGTCTTCCAGAATTTTGGCCTCGGCGGCTAATTTTTTGGCCGCAGAATCGGTTCGTCCCTGCACCTTGTAGCCGCCCAATTGATGGATGGCTTGCGGGGTAAGTCCAAGATGCCCCATTACCGGAATATTGGCTCGTATCAAAGCTCTGATCGTCTCGGCCATTTCCTGGCCGCCTTCACACTTCACGGCTTCGGCGCCGCCCTCTTTAAGCATGCGTCCGGCGTTTCTGATTGCTTCCGCTATCTCCACCTGATAAGACAAGAAAGGCATATCGGCGACCAACAGCGCCTTGCTATTCCCGCGTTTTACCGCTTTTGTATGATACAGGATATCTTCCACCGTTACCGGCAGGGTATTTTCATAACCTAACACCACCATCCCCAGAGAATCGCCAACCAAAACCACTTCGATCTCGGCTTGATTGAGTAATTTGGCCATCGAATAATTATAACAGGTAAGCATGGTAATTTTTTCTTTCTTTTCTTTCATTTCCTTAAGTCTGATAGTAGTTATCTTTTCCATGTTTAAACCTCCCCAGAAATTCGGGGCCCGTGAGAACCGGGCCCCGAATTAAAAAAAACACAAGTTTTTGTGTCATTGCGAGGAAGTGCAACGACCGAAGCAATCTCTTTTTATCGACAATAACTACAGATTGCTTCGTCGCTTCGCTCCTCGCAATGACACTCCTGGCGACTTTTCGAGCAGGAACTTATTAATTTCTTTAACAGTTTATTTATCGTCATTTTTTTTTGCGGATGTCTGGTTTTCGGGCTGATCCCGGCTAACGGTTGAAGCACAAATTCTCTTCTCCACATTCGAGGGTGAGGAACAATTAGATTTTTTCGGCGGATAATTTTCTGCCCATACAACAAAAGATCAAGATCGATTATTCTGGCCTGATTTTGTTTTTTTATTGCGCTGCCTAACTTTTTTTCCACACTCTGCAAAAAAACCAGCAATTCTTCCGGCGGAAGGCTTGTTTCCACCGCTAGCGCCGCATTCAAGAAATCTCCCCCGCTGACATTTTCGGCCGGCCTGGTCTGATAAAAAGATGAAACGGCCTTAAATTTTATTTCCCGGTTCTCTTTAATTAAACCGACTGCCCGGAGCAGGTTTTTTTTTCTATTTCCCCGATTGCTTCCTAACCCCAGAAAAACTTTTACCAAGAAATTTTTCTCATCCTTTCCAGAGCTTCTTCCAGACGGGTTTTATCAACGGTCAAAGCGAAGCGGAGATAACCTTCCCCGGAAGGCCCTAACCCGGCCCCGGGTGTGGCGACCACCCCGGCCTCATCCAGCAGTTTTCCCACACAATCATTAGAGGTATAACCCTTCGGGGTTTTTGCCCAAAGATAAAAAGTCGCCGAAGGAAGAGTTACCGGCCAACCCAGGTTTTTTAATCCTTGCACGAACAAATCCCGCCGCTGACGGTAAACCTGGCGCATTTCTTCCACGCAATCCTGCGGCCCGCTTAAAGCGGCCGCCGCGGCTTCCTGCACCGCTTCAAAGACACCGGAATCATAATTGTCTTTCACTTTAGACAGCCCTTGAAGAATCTCCGCCGACCCGCAAGCCCAGCCAATCCGCCAGCCGGCCATATTATAAGTTTTAGAAAGCGAGTGAAACTCAACGGCGATATCTTTGGCGCCGGGAATTTCTAAAAAGCTGGGCGGTTTTTCCTCGTAATAAAGTTCGGAGTAGGCCGCGTCGGAAACGACAATAATTCCATATTTGTAAGCGAAGTCAACCATACTTTGAAAAAATTGCCGGCTGGCGGCCGCCGCCGTCGGATTATTGGGGTAATTGATAAAGATTAATTTTGTTTTATTGAGAATTTTTTTAGGGATCGAATTTAAATCAGGAAGAAAATTATTTTCTTCTTTCAGCGGCATCAAATAAGGCTGGCCGCCGGCGAGGATAGCGGCGTTATGGTAAACCGGATAAGCCGGATCAGGAACCAAAACGATATCTCCGTTATTAATAAAAGCCTGGCCCAAATGCGCCAGCCCTTCTTTGGAACCGATTAGCGAATAAACTTCTTTCTCCGGGTCCAATTCTACGGCAAACCGGTTCTTAAACCATTGGGCTACCGCAGCCCGATATATTTTCAACCCGGCGCCAAATGGATAATGATGCCGTTCCGGCTTCAGCAGGGAATTTTGCATCGCCAAAATTATATGTTTCGGTGTCGGCCCGTCCGGGTCGCCAACCCCCAAACTAATTATGTCTACCCCTCTTTCCTGGGCCTGTTTTTTCTTCCGATCAATTTCAATGAAAAGATAAGGGGGCAGTTTTTTTAATTTTTCACTATAGGCAATTTGCATTTTTTGCCTGGTTTCCATTTTTTTCTCCTCTTTATCCATCAGAAACGCCGGGGGGATTCGTGAATCGCTCCGGCAATTTTCTTCTCCGCCTGACCGCGAAAAAGATAAAGAAGTAAATCCCGATAGGTGAGAACGCCCTTCCATTTATTGTTCAGATCCAACACCGGCAAATAAGCAACTTTATAGGTATTCATTAACGAAGCCGCTTTCAGTATTGAAACATCTTCGGTAATATTAAAAAATTTAGTGTTCATTAAATCGGCAGCCAAAACCAGTTTTTCTTCCTCCAGGAAAGGTATTTCCGGCTGACTGAGGAAAGCCGCCTCCAGGGAACCAAAATCCTCGACAAAAGCATAATCCTTCAGTAAATCAAAATAATGGGGCATAAAAATATGGATTAAATCTTCTAAGGTAATTATCCCCTTTAACTCGCTGTTTTCGTTAACCACCGGCAAAATATCCTGACGGTGAATGAGGAAGGTCCTGATTAGCTCAGCTAAGGAAGCCTTTGGAGAAATAACAGGGAAATCATAGCGGACAATTTCTTTAACTGGCATCGGAATCACGGTTATACCTGCTCATAGTTTTATCCCAGCCTTCTTTTAATAATGTCCCAACGGCCTCGGCGGCCAGCGCCGCCATTTTTTCCACTTTCCCGGCTTCCTCTTTTTTGAATTTTTTTAACACATAATCACTGGCGGACGCTCGTTCCGGCAACGGTCCGATACCCATCCTGAGACGGGGAAAATCCTCACTTCCGACACCGGCGATGATCGAAGCCAATCCCCGATGTCCGCCGCTGGAACCTTTAAGCTTAAGCCGAATCCGGCCTAAAGGCAGAGAAAAATCATCGCTGATTACCAACAAATCTTTGGCTGTCAGCCGGTGTTTAACCAATAAATATTTTACCGCCTCACCGGAGGCATTCATATAGGTCAGGGGTTTAGCCAAAATAGCCCCGCCATCCCTCTTTTTACCAACCAAAGCCGAACCCTGCGGGAAAAAGTTAATTTTCCAGCTCTCCGCCAGCCAATCCACTACCTGATAACCGACATTATGACGCGTTTGAAAATAATCCTCGCCCGGATTCCCCAAACCAATTATTAAAAGCATATGGATCTCGCACAACGGCAAGTTAGTCTGAGTTTCGCTCGGAACTTTACCTATCTGTGATGTTTTTTTCCCTCTTTTAAAAAGAGGGGTAGGGGAGATTTGATCAATATTTCTAATTTTCCAAATCCCCCTTAATCCCCCTTTTTAAAGGGGGAACACTTCAACTACTTTTTATCCTTCTTTTCTTTAGATTCTTTTTTGTCTTTTGACTCTTTAGATTCTTTTGATTCCTTGGCTCCCCCAGCTTCTGCTCCCTCTTCTTCCTTCTTGCCCTTGGTAATTAACTCCGGCTCAGCGCCTGCCGCCACCGCAACTGCCGGGGTTTCTTCCAATACTGTCGGGCTGACAATGTTAATCACGATCTGCTCTGTTCCGGTCAGCAGTTCTAATCCCTCCGGTAAAGTTAAATCTTTAACCAAGATCCCCTGTCCAATCGCCAGTTGAGAAACATCGATTTTGATTGACTGCGGTATCTCCAACGGCAAACAACGCACCCGTATTTCTCTCAGGATATGCTCTAACACCCCGCCGGCTTTTACCCCCGGAGCATTTCCCTGAACTTCCAAAGGAACGGTCACTTCGATCTTTTCTCTTAAAGAAATCTGATGGAAATCTACATGCAGAATCGTTCTTTTGATATAATCGCGCTGAATTTCTTTCACCAGCACGGTTTTGTCACCCACCCCATTAATCTGCAAGTTGATCAACAAATTAAACCCCTTGGTTTGAATCAGATGAAAAAAACTTTTTTCATCAACACTCAAAGGTAAAGCTTCCTGATCGGAACCGTAAATTACTGCCGGGATCCTTCCTTGTTTACGCAAAAGATTAAGGCTGCCTTTCTTCGCTATTTCTCTTTTTTCCGCCGCTACAATTATACTCTCCATAAATTATCTCCTTTTACTTAAATTAGTGCCAGCTTCGCTCGAAACTTTACACACCTGCTGAGCATTTTTTCTCCCTCTTTTATAAAGAGGGGTAGGGGAGATTTAGATAATATTTCTTATTTTCAAAATCCCCTTTAATCCCCCTTTTTAAAAGGGGGACACATCATCAAATAATATTTTTCAGATGAATAACTCGCTCAAAGATTTTGCTTGATGAATTCTCAATATCGCTTCCCCAAACAATTTGGATACCGAAAGCACGACTATCTTCTTGCAATCATTCTTCTTATGGTCAAGCCGGATAGTGTTGGTGATCACCAACTCTTCAATGGCCGACTGATTAATCCGCTCAATGGCCGGATCAGCCAAAACCCCGTGCGTGCAAGCGGCGATGATTCTTTTGGCGCCTTTTTCTTTCAGAGCTTGAGCCGCTTTAGACAAAGTTCCCGCCGTATCCACTAAATCATCGTAGATAAGCACATCCTTGCCTTTCACATCTCCAATAATATGCAGTACCACCGCCTCTTTTGCCGACATCCGTCGTTTATCGATGATCGCTAAATCCGTGTTTAACCTTTTAGCGATCGCCCGCGCCCGCTCCACCCCGCCGGCATCCGGCGAAACAACCACCAAATTATGCAATTTCTTCTTTTTAAAATAATCAATAAAAACCGGATTAGCATACAAATGGTCAAAGGGAATATCAAAAAAACCCTGGATTTGTCCGGCATGCAGATCCATCGCCAACACCCGGTTGGCCCCAGCCACGGTAATCAAATTGGCCACCAACTTAGCGCTGATCGGCACCCGGGGTTCGGTTTTTCGATCCTGACGGCCATAACCATAATAGGGGATGACCGCGGTTATCCGCCGGGCCGAAGCCCGCCGCATGGCATCAATCATCAATAACAGTTCCATTAAATGGTCGTTAGCCGGCGTCGAGGAAGGCTGAATGATAAAAGCGTCGCAGCCCCGCACATTTTCTCCCAGCTTTAGTTCTATTTCGCCATCGGGAAATTTATTAATCGAAGCCCGCCCTACCGGGATCTTCAAATAGCGGCAAATTTCCTTCGCTAACTCCGGATTAGCGTTGCCGCTAAAAATCTTAAGTTGATCAAGCATCAGTTTTTTTCCTCCTCTTTTTAACCCAATTTTTTTTAACAATCTGCAAAGAACGGGCCAGGGCTAACCCGTAAGCCGGTATATCATCGGTAATCGTTGAACCGGCCCCGATCACCGCCTGCCGGCCAATCTTTAGCGGAGCCACTAAATTAACATTCGAACCGACAAAAACCCCGTCTCCAATATCGGTATGATGTTTATTCCGGCCATCGTAATTGCAGGTGATCACCCCGGCGCCAACATTGATTTTCTTCCCCAGAGCGGCATCTCCAATATAGGAAAGATGGCTCACCTTGGTTCCGGAGCCGATCACCGACTTTTTTACCTCGGTAAAATTCCCGACCCGGACATTCCGCTTAAGCACACTTTTTTCCCGCAGATGACTATAGGGACCAACTTTAACTTGATCGGAGATCTCCGCTTTATAAAGAAAAGACGCTCTAACCTCAACCTGTTTACCTAAAATTGAATCTTCAATATAGCTATACGGTCCAATTCGGCAGCCCGAACCGATTTTTGTTGAGCCGATCAAAATAGAACCAGGTAAAATCACCGTGTCCCGGCCGACACTCACACCCAACTCAATATAGACAGTTTCCGGTTTAATGATTGTTACGCCGGACCGCATCAAATTCTCCGTTATCCGCCGTTGAATAACCGACTCAGCGATGGCCAGCTCTTTGCGGCTATTGATGCCTAAAAGCTCCTGTTCATCACCGGCTAAAAAACTTTTTACCGGCCGTCCCTGGCCAGCCAACAACCCCACCGCGTCAGTCAGATAATATTCTTTTTTTAAATTATCCGCCTTAATTTTTTTTAAGACCGGCCAAAGGGATAGATTGTCCAGGCAAAATACTCCGCTGTTTACCTCTTTGATCCGCCGCTGAAGCGAATCGGCATCTTTCTCTTCGACAATTCCAATTACCCGGCCATCCTCAGAATGCAAAATCCGGCCGTAACCAAAAGGGGCTTCTTTGTTTACCGTCAGCACGGTTAAAACGCTTTTTCCCCGGCGATGAAAACCAACAAAATTCTTCAACGTGGCGGTTTGCAGAAGCGGGGTATCGCCGCAAAGGATCAAAACATCTCCGGAAAAATTCTTTAATTTATTTTCCGCCTTCCGTAAAGCGTCAGCGGTACCCAACTGTTTTTCTTGAACTACCCAGGAAATATTTGAACCTTTATCTTGAAGAAATTTCTTTATTTCCTCACCCTTGCGGCCAATCACTACGACAATCTGCTGAGGTTTCAGGGAAATCGCCGCAGCCAGCAGATAAGCCAGCATCGGCTTCCCGGACAAAGGATGCAAAACCTTCGGCAAAGCCGATTTCATCCTCGTTCCCGCGCCTGCCGCCAAAATCACTACCGATAGAGCTTTCATAAGAGTTGGAAAACAGAACTTAATTGCACCGTGATTTCAATGTAGGGCAAGCCTTTAGGCTTGCGTCTTTAAAACCGCAGGGCTAAAGCCCTGCCCTACGTTTCCTTACTTACCACTCTCCCACAAGGGGAGAGGGAACATAAAATTACAAGATTCGTCTTTCAAAGGGTGTTATTTTACCATAACTTAATTACTCTGGCAAGACAAAAATTTATCCGGAGTATTTTTTTCGGTTGACAATTAATATTTTATATGTTATATCTAAAAAGGAAAATGTTTTTTCAGGAGGATAAATGAGCAGTGGGTGGCGGAAATTATTACAACGCAAGTTGACCCTGATTGTTGTGCCTCATTTTCATCTTCCTTCCCGACAGATAAACATCTCGGTGTTTTGGTTGGTGGTCTTGATGACTTTCTCCCTGGGGCTGTTCGGCTGGGCGGGAGGAGTGATTATTCAGCATCTGGATTATGCCCGTTTAAAAATGGATAATCATTTGCTCCGCAGTAAAACGGTCTATTTCGCTAACGAAGTGCGTCAATCCAGAATTATGCTCGACCAGGTAAAAGATCTGGAATCTAACCTGCGCAGCTTATTGAAAATGCCTTCCAGAAAAGAGATTATTCGATCGCAAAAAACAGATAATTCAGATGGAGCCAGCGGCGGCGCCGATTTAACCGACCAGTTAATTCTGGAAAAACTGCTGGCCGGCCGGCTGGGCGAACTAACCACCGAAGAATTAAAAGGAAACCTGGCCAACTTACATCAGGAAAGCAGAAACTGTTTGGCCGGCTCCCGGGAAATCGGAGAATTTATCAAAAATTTGCGCAACACCTGGTTAGCTACCCCAAACTGCTGGCCAACTAAAGGGCGCGTTACTTCTTTGTTCGGCGCAAGGGAAAATCCGATTAGTTCTAATCAGGAATTTCATCAGGGGCTGGATATCGCCAACGACAAAAACACCCCGGTTTATGCTACCGCCGATGGCCTGGTTAAACTTGCCAGTTGGGAAGGCGGTTACGGCAAACTAGTGGTCATTGACCATGGTTATGGCTTATCTTCTCGTTACGCGCATAATAGCAAACTATCCGTTAAAGCTGGGCAGCACGTTAAGAGGAATCAAATCATCTCTTATATGGGGTCAACAGGAAGGGCCACCGGCAGCCATCTACATTACGAAGTTTGGAAAAATGGGCAGGCGGTTAACCCTAGAAAGTTTTTAACTGACACCTTAAATTAAATTGTGGGAGGGAAAAAATGTTTTCAGCGAAAGAAAAAAACGGTGTAGAAACGATCATCGGCGCGGGCACGGAATTTAAAGGCATCATCAACTCTAAAAGTTCGCTGAGAATTGACGGCAAACTGGAGGGAGGAATAGCCGCCGCCGAAGGGATAATCCTGGGAGAAACCGGCGTTATCCGCGGCAATATCAACGCCAAAACGGTGATTATCTGCGGCAAGGTGATTGGCAACATTAATGCCGGCGTTTCCATTGAACTATTGAACAAATCGCAGGTGCATGGCGATATTCGTTCGGTTAAAATTACGATTGCCGAGGGAGCCGCCTTCGAAGGTAATTGCGCGATGTCTTCCGAAAAATTAAACGATTACAAACTAAAAGAAGAAATTTCTTCGGAACCGGTTTTAGACGTGCTTAAAGACCATGGAATCGGAGCAAGAGCGAAGTAGCTCAACCAAAAACTAGTCATGAGTTTTGAGTAATGAGTCTTGAGTTAAAAGAATCGATTCTTTCTAAACACATAACACCATAACCCAAGACACATGACTCATGACGCGTTCTATCTGATATAACTAATCAGAACGATGACAAGCGGACAGAGGATAATCCCCCAAAAAATCATTGCGGCCGCCAATTGGGAGTCCCCGCCAAAGCGTTTAGAAAGAATATAAGTGTTTATTGCCGGAGGCATTGAAGAACTGACTAAACAAACCCCGGCTTCCACCCCGGTCAAACCTAAGATTTTTACCAGAATAAAACTGACGATTAATCCTCCTCCCATTCTAAACATGACACCCCAGAAGGCCTGCCAGTACAAACTTTGATAAGCCGATTTCAATTGATAACCGACGAAAACCAGCATGATCGGCAGTACCGCTGTCTGTAAAACTTTGGCGAAGGGTAAAATAAACGGTGGAAAGGGTACTTGTTTCCAGCTTAACAAAATTCCGAGAATCGCCGCATAAAGTATCGGCAATTGTAAAATTTCTTTTAAGCGTCCGATTTTATTGCTCACATCACCAACCAAATAAAGTCCAATCGAAAAGATCAGCAAAGTGATATTCACACTATAAACGATGCTCGCCGCCGCCCCCAACGCCCCAAATAAATAGGTATTGATCGGAATGGCCAGATAAGCCGTATTCATATAGATTAAAGGGAGACTAATCTGGCGAAAACTTTTTTTAAAAACATGAGAAAAAAACAAGGCCCACAGATGCCCAAAAATCACCACCATTACGGCAACCACGACGATCTTTTGCGTGGCAATAACCTGAGCGCTATTCTGCCACATCGTGATCAAGATAAAGGAGGGAAATAAAAAATACAAAGCAACTTTAGTAAAATAGTCCAGCCCCGCTTCCAACCGGCGCCGAAAAAAAGAAGCGAGTAAATAACCAACAATTATAAAAAGAAATACCTGAAAAAAAAGCCCTTTAATTAATAGCATATTTTATTTAGTTGTTTTCCCCTCCCTTGAGGGGAGGGGATTAAGGGGAGGGTGTGTCCTTTAAAAAATACCCCTCACCCTACCCTCTCCCACAAGGGGAGAGGGAAAATCGGAGCCGTTCATTTGATCACGGCAATTTTAGTCCGATTCATTATCTGATCCTGGCGATAAAGGACCAGTAAATAAATTCCGGAGGCGATCAATTCATTCGACTCGTTTTCTCCCGACCAACCGAACTTATATTCTCCAACGGCTTGCCGTCCCTGGTCCCATTCTCGGATTAATTGGCCGGAGAGGCTATAAACCCGGAGTTTTACCGGCCCTTCTTCGGCAACACGATAGGAGATCGTGTTGGTTTTGTTTTTGGAGAGATAAAAAGGATTGGGATAAGATTTCACCGTAAACGCGCCGCTAATCGGCTGGGAAGGGGTAACATCGAACTCGCTGGTAAAATTAAGTTTACTCATCGCCGTTTGAATACAATCGATCTTCATAAAATCATCCCAAACCAACCCGCTGCGATAATTTTCGATCGCCAATAATATCGCTCCCTGATCAATCCCAATCACATCCTGACCAAACCAGCCGGCAGAAGAAACGGAGAGGTTAAAAGCGTCGGAAAACCCATAGCGGCCCCAAAGCCGGTTGGTGGTCTCGGAGTAGGTTTGATAAAAATTACGCAAAACAGCGATCGATTCTGTGGAAGTAAAGATTAACGAGCCGCCGGCGGCGGTCGGAGCAATTGTTCCGTCGTCTTTAATCAGAGAACCGGTCGGTGGGGCGGTATAAGCTTTATACCCGTCCGGACCATCGCAGGCGGTGATCCCCCAACTGTTTGTTCCGTAAGTGCTGAAAGATGCCTGATTATCGATACAATATTGCCGGTTCGCCAACGTGGCTTTTCGGGAATTATCAAAATAATCATAGCCTTTTCCATCTTTCCGGTTTTTTAAATTCAACCATAAATAGGGATATTGGTGGGCAAACAATGAGTTTTGGCCGACATAAACAAAATTATATTCTCCATAACTGCCCACCGGACGCCCAATGAATTTCCAGACATCGCTGTCGATCGGATGGGTCGGAGAACCGATCGCCAAAAAATAAAGCAGTATCCCCTCGTTATAGGAGTTCCAATAAATATTTAAAAACCCGTCGGTTGGATTTTGCCAGCCCATATCGACAAAATAATTGCTCCGGTTATGGGCCATCCACTGCCAATCCACCTGCTCATAGATTTCCCGGGCTAAAGTTTCTACCGGCGTGCCGCGAAAATACCGTCCGGCATAAAGCGCGCCGGCTAGAAACAAAGTTGTATCAATTGAGGAAAGCTCACAATCCCAAGCCCTTTGTCCGGTATTCATATCCAGAAAATGGTAGAAAAATCCTTCCACACTCTCCACTCCCCCATTACGAAAAGTCCGCAAAGTAGTCAACACCCGGTCGTAAGCCTCCTCGGAACTGATCCACCCCCGCGCGTCGGCAATACAGATCGCCGTCAACCCGAACCCGACACTGGCAATACTGGCCACCGCGTAGTCATCAGGAGTAAAATTATTCGCCCGATCTTTAATCAAGCCGTTACTGGGGTTAGCCTCTTCCCAGAAAAAATCAAAAGCCCGCCTTTCTACCAGTTCCAACAACTCGTCATCAGTCAAAACCCCGGCCGTAACCGGGGGGTGGGCAGTCAGCAGCAAAAGAAGGGCTAAAAAACCTATTTTAAATAACTTGTTAATGTTTTTCATCATTGATTAAGTTGGGCGCTTTTTCTCCCTCTTTTATAAAGAGGGGTAGGGGAGATTTTGACAACATTTTCTAAATCCCCCTCACCCCCCTTTCTAAAAGGGGGAAACTTCAACAAGTTTTAAATTCCTCTGCTTTTATCACAAAAAAAGGGAACGCCTTTAGCCGTTCCCCGTAGTTATCACAAATAGATTCCAATCTTTTTTCACAGTTTTAGAAAGTTAATTGCAAACCGACGCGGGCAAAGTTGTCATCATAAGGGTAGCCTTGCGGTTCGAACTCCGGACGGCCGAAATGGGTTGTTTTGTATTCGGCGTTAAGTTTGGTATCGCCTCTTAAGGCATATTCTAATTTTAGGGAAAAAGAATTGTTCTGGAAACTAAGCCCGGTGAGCGGGTGTTCCATAGCCTCCCGCCGCAGCTTGAAAGTAACGATTACCCCGCTGGCGGTAGTCACATAGTCTTTAATCAGCTCATTTCTCACTAACAATTCGCTGATCACCACTTTCTCGTTACGGTCGGTAGAAAAGGCTGACCGGTCGCTGGTAAACCGGTAAATTTCCCGCCGGTATTCCTGGGTTACGGAGACATCTAACCCGTTAGAACCATAATACCCTAAACCCCAATTACTGCGATGCCGGTAATAAGCGCGGTTGGAGTTCCGCCGGATCCCATCGTACTGTCCGGAGACCACCCAGTTGGCCAGCCATTGATAGGCGGCCAGGTTATGACCGCGTTGATCGCCCTGCACATCGTCAAACGATTCCGGTTCCTGACGAAAGCGCGGTTTAAAATCGGTTCCCACATCCCGATAAGAATAATTAATTCTTGTTCCGGTCCAAAGCAGATCATCCAACTCCAAACCCAGTCGCCAAATTTTACTGCCTTCGGAAACCGGGCTGGTTAATTCGGTATTAAACACCGGATGAAACGGATCGGTTAAATCGGCGGTTGCCGAACGTTTAAAAGTATTGTATCCATAAAGTCCGTCGAGACTCACTTTTTGGTCAAACAACCGTTGAGTTCCGTCCACCGTATAGACATAATCATCGGCCAATTTTCTGGTATGTAAAGCGCCATCCGGCGAAAGACTGCCGGAACCAACCGTGCTTTCATCAATTTTAGCGGAATCCTCGGTTTTCACGGCAATCGCCCGCAGACGAAAATTCTGGTCATAAAAAACCAGCCGGCTGCCCGCGCTAAAAGAATCGTAAGGCTGTTTAATGAAGAACAAATTATAATTTAAAGGCAAAATATCTCCCTCCCCCGATAAACCTTTAAAACCCTCAATCGGGAAATTGGTAAATTCTGCATGTTTCATCGGAGAAAAAGTAAATTCCGAATAATCAACATAAATATTTCCCAAGGTGAGGTTATTTAAATAAGGGTTGAGATTATTAGCCTCAAACTGCAGATTGGAAATATTTACACTGGGGAAAGCGGTGGTTACCGTTGTTGATGTCGAGCTGGTAGACAGATAAGCGGCGTCGGAGAAATTTTGTTTTTCGGCGGCCAGATCCATCCGGGCGCTGAGTAAACCGACTTTGCCGTTTACAGCCAACTGCTCCTGATGATTAAGCTCGTGGCGCAGTTCCGGCGCATAAAAATACTCCGTGTTCAGCCGCCCGCTGAAATCAATTTTTTTTTCACCGATGGTCACCGCTTTTTTCGGGATTTCTTTCGGCGCGGCCCAGATCGGATTGATATTTTCCCCAACGATATAGAACTGATCCAGCCAAATTTTACCGGTTTTCCGATAAGTTTTTTCTCCAACTCCTTTTTTGGGAATAACCAATTGGTCGCCGTATTTCCCCAAAACGGTGAACTGAATTTCCTTAATCTTATTCAGATCTAATTTTTTATTGTACTGGAAAGATTGTTTGGACAACACCAGCTCGTCAATGGGGATAGTCAATAACTCCCAATTTGTCTTCTGAAGCAGATGGCGGGCTTGATAAACCCAGGTTTCGTTATCCGCATCAAGCAGCCCCAATTCAAAAATGTTATCTGAACCATCGCCTTTGACCCAAATTTTTATTTCTTTCGTCCCGCTCCAATCCAACGGCGTTTCCTCGTCCCGCCAGCGAACGGTTATCCATGATCCCCACGGTTTGGTGGTAATTAACGAGTATTTTATCGCCATGGAATAATCACCCTGTACAACCAACCGCGAAGAATCCAAGTCAATTATTGAATCGTCTCCTTCCAAAATTGTATAAAACCGGTTCGGGTTGGGATGTTCAAATCCGTCTATTAAGACCTTAGCCACTCGGGCGGTGGGCACAACTTGCGGCGTTAAATACTTATCCTCCCCCTGACCGATCTTATTTATCAAAACCATCAAACAAATAATGAGAAATAAACCCCTTTTTTTCACCTCAGCCTCCTGATTAAATAAAATGCGCAGACTTTTTTATTCCCTCTTTGATAAAGAGGGGTAGGGGAGACTTGATCAATATTTTAAAATCCCCCTTAATCCCCCCTTTCAAAAGGGGGAACACACATAACTTCACATATCAACTAAAACCCTATTTAATTTCCGCGGTCTTTTCTTTGGCAAAATAAATATTGTCTATATAGATTGTCCCCTCTTTGTTTGTTACCAGGCGGTCAAAAACTATCGTAAACTCGTCAATCGGGTTCAGACTGCGCAAATCGCGAAATTCCCAAAGCGGCACGACAAATTTTTGCCATTTTCCGGTGATCCACTCCACGGTATACGAACCCCGGCTGGCATTACCGCGCCGGGCATTCTGCAGCTCAATTTTAAAACTTCTGGTAAAACCCCGTTTCCGGTCGCCTTTAACATAAAAGATTAAATATTTATAACCGGTTAAATCGATTCCGCCCAATTTAGTGTAATAACCGTTAAAAGCGGCATTCGGAATATTATCCGTATAAGTCAGATCGGAATCAATATCGAAATCCAAACGCAGCGAATTGCCTTTATCGCCAATTTTTTCTTGCGGGTCGAAAACAGCCCGGCAGTACTGCGAGCGGTCAACCGGGTTCACCTGCCAATAACCGCTGTTATTCCCTAGCCGGTTGACAAAGGATCCGGAATTAAAATCGTCAACGACAACTATTTCCGAACCGGAAACAGTTTTTTCCTCAGAAAAAACCGCAAACGGCGGAATAAAAAATAAAATAAAAATTATTAAAAAAAATCTCTTTAACTTAAAAAACAAATTTAAAAATGGGCTATTGTTTTTCATCTTTTAAAACCTATGTGTGTTTTATTTTTTTTCGGAAAATCGAGCAAAGAGTTTATTGCTTCCATTATTGATTGAATGGTTTTATCTTGTTTACTGAAACGCTTTTTAACTTTAAGTTCTAGTTCTCTTATTGTCTTTGCCAGTTCATCATAAGTCAACATATATTGACGGAATCTTACAAATGCTCTCATAATATATATATTTGACTGGACAGCTCTTTTACTATGTAGAACACCGGAAAGCATCGCCACACCTTCTTGAGTGAAAGCAAACACATTAGGAGCATGCTTGATTTTGGAACTTATCACAAGTTGTGATAAGTTCATAATCTCATCACGAGTGAGAAAAAACATAAAGTCTTCTGGAAAACGCTCTATATTCCTTCTTACTGCTTGGTTTAATACCCTTGTTTCAACACCATAAATTACAGCAAGGTCTCTATCCAGCATTACTCTTTTACCTCGGATAATGAAAATCTTATTTTCTATATGTTCTTGGGGGATTAAATCGTTCAATTAGTTCTCCTCAATTACCCCTCACCCTGCCCTCTCCCACAAGCAGACTGGGTCACAACATGGTAGCCGCAGGCTTTAGCCTGCGTTTATCGTCGAGCGTGATGCGCAGGCTAAAGCCTGCGGCTACCCAAACAGGGATTGTGACCCAGCCTTAAGGACAAGGGAAGAGGTCACAAGAAGTAATTTACTCCGTAATTACAAACTCGATCCGGCGGTTTTTTGCCCGGCCGCGGGCCATTAAATTAGTGGCAAGCGGGTTTATTTCTCCCCAGCCTTGAACCGACAAATTCTGCTCGTCAAAATATTTTTCGTCAACCAAATACTGTTGGACAGACTGCGCTCTTTTTTCCGACAAAACAAAATTGCTCTCCAATTTCCCGACAAAATCCGTATGCGCTTCAATACTGATTTTTACATTGGGAAAACCCTTCAAAACTTCAGCAACCTTAGCTAATCCGGCTTTATCCTGATCGACGATATCCGCGCTGTTATTCGCAAAATTAGTCGGTAAGACAACGGAAATTTTTCCCTCTTCAGAAATTACCTGAAATCCGCTTTCTTCAGTTTTCTCTTTAATTGCCAGCAGGGCGCTGGGTAAAACTACTTTCCGATTTTTAATCTTTTTTCGCGGTTTAACTTTCTTGGCAAGTTCAATCTTTTTCTGCGGTTTCACCTCAAACAGTTCCGCTTTGCCGTCGGAAAAATAAACATCGTCGATGTAAATTGCCCCAACCTTTTCATCTACGGTTAAATCATCAAAGACGATAACGAATTCGGTCATCTCTTTCCAATTAGTAATATTGGTAAAATTGGGAAAAGGAACAACCACTTTCTGCCAATTGGCGTTGATTCCGGAAATTTTCACACTGCCCATTTCCTGCAAGGTTTTTAACTCTACCTTAAATACTGTCGAGAATCCTTTATCGAAATCACCTTTAACAAAAAACACCAGTTGATTGTAAGTTTGCGCATCGATTTCCCCTAATTTCAGCCAAAAACCATTATAGGCCGGATTGATCGAATCCACATCGTAATCAATAGATAAGGAAAACTTCCCGCTATAACTTTCTTTATCCGAAAAAGAAATTGAACACCCCTGGGTGTTATCGGCCGGATCACTTTCCCAGGCTCCAAACTGCCCGCCCAAATTATTGGTAAACAAACCGCTCTCAAAATCGCCGATTTTAAGAACTTTGGCGGAAACCACTCCGGCCCAAAAAAGCAACATCGCGATAAAAAAAACTATCTTCATTATCATTTCAAAAACCGGACATCGTCTATATAGATGCGGCCTTTCTTCTTGGTGGCCATCCGATCTTCAAAGACCACAACAAACTCGCTCAGATAGCTAAAATCTTTAATCCCGCGGAAACTCTCAAAGGGGACAACAATATCCTGCCAATCATCCGTAACGCCGGTAACATAAAACCGGCCATTCTGTTTCTGCTGGGGATTCTTTAATTCTATTTTAAATTTGGTCGTATAGCCTTTTTCCTTATCCCCTTTAAGCTGGAAAGCGATCGCTTTATATGGCGTAGCGTCAAACCCGAGCAATTTCATCCAAAAACCGTTATAAGCGTCCCGGGGTGAATCGACAGAATAATCCAATTGTATCGAATAACCCTTATTCCCAACCCGAACTTGATCGTTAAAACTTTCCACACAAAACTGCGCTGGATCGTCCTCATCTTTATTCCAGGCCCCGAAACCGCCTTCCAGATTATTTAGCCGCTCGTCAATATTGAAATCAGTAACCATAAACACCTTGGGAATTTTTTTCTTCTTCTCCTTCTTTTTTTCGGCAGAAAAGACACCGTTGCTCAACACTAAACACAAACCCAGACAAACCATCCCGGCCAGCAGCCATTTCTTAGCCATTTTTCGCTACCCCCTTTATAAAAATTTTACATTAATAACATCCTCGCATACCCGAGACCCCAACCCCGAGAACCGAGCCCCGATTATTCCCCTACCAGATCAAAGAAAGGGAAAACGTGTTCGTATCACCCAATTTGTGATGTCTCTCCCAGGCATAATCCAACTGCACTTTTTTAAAACGGAGACCAAGTCCCAGCGAATAGTTTATCCCGAATCTTTGTTTAAAGCCGCCCAGACGAAGGGCCGCTATTTTTTCCAAAAACCAACTCTCTACCCCGAAATGCGGCTCAATATTTTTTTCCAGCAGCCGATCCAACTCTAAAGAAACCAGGTTATGATCATAGAAATAATAAACCGCTCCCGCCCGAAGATTAGCAGGCAGTTTATCGATGGTCCCGGTATCCCAGCGAAGGTTCGGCTGATTAACATCCTGAGCTAGAACTCCGAACAAAAATTGGTCGTGAGAAAAACTTTTCAACAGGGCCAAATCGGCTCCCAGACCGCCAGCCTTGATCTCCGACTCCACCCCGTAATACTTGCCGCTGGCTCCGATAAAAAAGTTGGCAACCAAACTATACCCGTAAGAAAAAATATAAGTGTTTTCCTGATAATCCAGGAAACCGGCCTCTCCGGTAGTAGAAAGCTGGGAAGCCATAAACCCCATCCCGCCCCGCTCCAAATAGGGTTGAACAAAACTGAAAGCGTTATATTGCAGAAGACCCAGCCCAAACAAATCTTTGTGCGACAAAGTTATCCCCGGCTGATGAAGATAGGCTAAACCGGCCGGATTCCAATAAACGTCCTCACTGCCATCGGCAACGGCCACGAACACCCCGCCCATCCCTTGCGCCCGGGCGCCCATCCCCTGCGGTTCAAAAGCCGCCCCGTAAAGAGGCCCCAGCAGAGAAAGACAAACGACAATGGGTAAAGAAAGAAGTTTTATTTTTCGCATATTTAATTGTTATTATATTGAACTTAGCGCGCTTTTATAATTCCCCCCTTTGATAAAGAGGGGTTAGGGGAGTTTTCAAAGACAAAACCTAACCCCCTTAATCCCCCTTTATCAAAGGGGGAAAACTTCACGAAAAAGAAAATTCCTGTGTTTGACATTTAACGCTACTTCATCACACTGATTACTTGGGTAAACTTTTCTTTCGTCCCTGAATGATTGTCGCTTTCCATATGATAAAGATACAAACCGTTGGCAACTTTATCACCGTCATCGTCCCGCCCATCCCAACTCACCGTATACGACCCGGCAGTTTTATCCAGATCCTCCAGGGTTTTCAAGCGATCACCGCGCAGATTGTAAAGATAAAATTTTACCTGAGCGGATTCACCCAGCCGGTAATTAAAAATCGCCGTATCTTTGTAACCGTCGCCGTTGGGAGAAAACGGGTTGTTGGTTACGCTTACCTGCTGGATTAGAGAACCGCCGCTTTGGATTTTTTCCTGCGCTATCGAGGAAGCCGTAGACAACTGATCGATCATCAAGCTCCCGCTCCCCCCCTCCGCTTTCGTGATCGCCCAATGAAAACCTTTAATCGCCGTTAAATCCAAATTCACGGCCGGATCGTCGTTGCTAAACACCCCTTTCTGGAAGAAAGAAAGTTCCCGATAAGGAACGGTGATGGTCTGCCACTCCCCGGCGGTATCGGTAATTTTATAAAATTTCCGTTGATAGACGGTATTATTTTTATCGACAACTTTAAACAGCAGGTTGTTGCCCGCACCGGTTCCTTTAATTTGAAAAGTAAAAAATTGATCCTTGCTCAAGTTTAAACCCCAATTTCTTTCAATCACCGCCCAGGACCCGGGAATCCGGGCAAAGTTGTAGCTTAACTGCAAGGCCCGGCCTTGCCGAGCATCATCCACACCGTCTAAACCGGCCGTCACATATCCCTTATCTTCATCGTTGGCAAACTTTTTCCAGGAAGATGTAGCCGGCGGATCATCCATGCTATCCAATACCGCCACGACACCTTCGGAAGAAGCGCCGTTTTTGGTCAGCTTCATTTCATCCAGATAAATCGTCCCGGCAAACGGGGCTTCGTCAATAACAATATTGAGCCCCCTAATGTTAGTTAAATCAACTGTCGTGACAATACTCAAGGGGACAGTCACCTTCTGATAACTTGTCGTCACCCCGCCGGGCAAAAAATTACCGACCGGAAACTTTTGGGTGTTTTTTGCCTTTTTCCCATTGCTGTCAATAAATTCGATATTATCCAAGAATTCCACTTTGAAATTTTCTTTGAAATTTTCTCCTCCGTCTTTGCCTTTCACCCAAAACTCCAAATTGCTATAACTACTGATGTCCCGTTGTCCATAATCTCCCAGCGCCGTCATTAAACTATAATACCCCGCCCATTGACCAACAGGAATATCGTAAGTGATAAACAACCCTCTTCTTCCCTGCTGAGCGTCAGCGCCGCTGAATCCGACCAAAGGATCAAACTCCCCTTTTTCATCACCATCCAAATCGGGCGACATCCCGCCGGTTAATCCTCCTAAACTATTTCTCTTTTCCAAATCATCAAAATTATCCACCAGCAAAGTATTCGGCGCCGCGGTCTGCTGATACAACTCCAGTTGATCAATCACGACCGCCCCCTGTCCGCCCTCGCCACGCATCAGCAGATCAGCGTTAAGGGTAGTAGTATCCCGGCTAACGGCGAAAGAAATTTTGCTGATCTTCTTTAAATCAATTTTTCCTCTTTCCGCGGTTAAATCTGAGGCGGGAATACTGCCGGCTCTAACTGCAGTATAGAGATCAGTAAACGTCGGAGGAAGCAGGGGGTTATTGCCCTCAGCCAGACTAACGAACATTTCTGTCCATTCCGGACTACCGGTAATCCCATAAAAAGTTTTCAGAAAATAACGGCCGTCCTGATCATAAATCTTGACTTCCAAATTATTATCGTTACCCGACCCTTTAAACCGGAAGCGCAAAGCATCGGCAGTATCGTTTTGGGAAACATCTAACAGCCCGAAATCTTCCCGATAAAGATCAATTACCGGATTAGTCGCTATTTTCAAATTGTAATCAATTTGCAAGGCCTTCCCCGTCTTCCCCGCCGTCGAAAGCAATGTTGCCTCCGTTCCCGAACTGGGGTTAACCGTCCAGAGCGCAGAAGTATCCAAAGAATCAATTTCCAAAGCGTAGGAAAGGCTGGAGGAAATAAGGACTGCCGCAAAAAAAAGATATTTAGTAGACATCGTATTTATAACACTCCAAATTAAACTGAAATTATTGTAAGAAATAAAGACCAAATAGTCAATTTAAAAGTTGCTTATATTAAACGCCTATGGCGCGGGCCGCTTCCAGTATTATTTTCCACTTTAGAAACATTGGGATAGTTAATTAATCTCCCAACCGGTTTTTCTCAATTTCTCAAGTAAATTCTTGATATCCGGATGCGACATAAACAGCTTCCAAATAAGTTCTGTGCGATAATTTTCTATCATCATCACAATCGGAGCCTGATTAATTGCTAAATACCCATTGGAAAACCAATCTACATCAAGATTAAAAGCATCCTTAAAACCAAATTCTCCCCAAAGTCTATCTCCATAATTATCATATAAATATCTCATGCCGGCAATTGATTTCTCCGGAGTATAGACAATTGAACTAATCATACCAGTAGGATTGATTGTTCCATTATCACTATTTGACCAATGAAAACCATACCCCCATAGCGAGAATTGGTCTCCATAACTTTTCCTGGGTTCATAACCCGCGGTCAATCCCCAGATCAACGAACTATAACCTTCATGCGGTTTGCCGCTGCAATAGGCATTATCGATTAAAGAAATGTTCCGGCAAACATCAAAATAAGAAACTCCTTGCGGAATTATGCCGTCATTTTTACCTCTTGGATCAAAAGCCATAAATGAATAATGCAGCCAAAAAAGCGGCATACCCGCATTAACCGGATGATTGAAACAGGAAACATATTGTTTAACTCCATAATAAGATTTATCATTTAAATAATTGTCTCCTCCGCCCAAGGCCCAACCATTTTTATAACAATCAACTGGAATGTTATAATCTTCGTTTGGACAAGCGATGGCTAATAAATAGACGATCATGGTTTCATTAAAACCTTGAACCGGTAAATTTATTTCCCAGCCATATTCTTTCGACCAGTGCCAAATAAGGGTATTCCCTTTATTTAAGTACCATTTCCAATTCACAGAAGTCTTGTTTTTTTTCCATAAAGCATCCGCAATCTTTTGAATTTCCTTTTCTTCAACACTGTCTGCATTAAAATATTGCTGCGCCGTTAGCAGGCCCATCATTAAATATGACGTTTCCACAATATCTCCGCCATTATCAAGTTTGTTTCCCGCAAAAGCATAAGTGTCCCCGCTCTCCCCATCCAGCCAATGCGCCCAGGCGCCGTAATATCTTTGGGTATTGTTCGACATAAATCTTAATATTTTAAGCGCTTGCTTTCCACCTTCTTTTCGTGTGATAAAGCCCCGCTCCACACCTACAATAATCACCATCAAGCCCATTCCCGTTCCGCCGGTGGTACAGGCATAATCCCAAGGATAGCGTTCTCTTGCTAAACCGCTTACAGGATGCGCTCCTTCATAAAAATAGTGAAACGCCGCTTCTTGAACCGAGGTTAAGAATTCATCATCTGATAAAGAATAGGTCTTTGCGGATATTACAACAGATAAATATTTAGTATTTTCTTTACTTACCGTTTCTATTTGATAATAATACTTCTGATTGTTTTTCCCTATCCAATCTGAATAAACATTTAATATTTTTAGTTTATCATTTATTTTCTCAAATCCTTTATCTTTAAATCTGGAGCGGTAAATATTATATCCTTTAAGCTCATCGTTTTGTTTGCTAATATCCCATTTTAAGTAAATGTGTTTATCGAAACCCTTTGCTTCGACATTTAACTTATCCCTAATATCATTCTTAGAATAGATTATTTGTGAAAAATTGCAAACTAACCAAACAGCTAAAAATATTTGTGTTGCTTTTATCATTTTATTCAGTCCTATGTTTTTATCATAGCTGTCCAAATTAGTGTCATTGCGAGCGAAGCGAAGCAATCTC
>JBDRON010000001.1:0-11787 GCA_043810025.1 Elusimicrobiota bacterium | reverse complement strand
ATTTGTATCCTTCCTGTAGAGACGCAAAATTTTGCGTCTTGGCAAAACAACAAGGAGACGCAAAATTTTGCGTCTTGGCAAAACAACAAGGAGACGCAAAATTTTGCGTCTTGGCAAAACAACAAGGAGACGCAAAATTTTGCGTCTCTACAAATACCTTCATCCGTTTACGGGAGAAAATATAATCTGCGATTGCTCATTTTACCGTTGATAGAAAAAATGTTGATGCAAAAAAGCAAGAACCTGATGTCTAAGAACACAATAAATACACAAAGTAACTACGATAAAGCAACATGCAATTAATACATTTCAGGATTATTATATTCTATATCTGTAACCTCCAACTTAATATAGCAGAAATCACCGGTATCCAGATGCCAGATGGCTTCACCTTTCACAGGCAATCTTAAACCGTTAACCTCTCTGTATTCGGATATGGGCGTTGACCACTTGAATAATTTTTTCCGGTCTGAATTATATCTTTTCGCGATAAAATTAACGAGCTGGCACTGTTCGTTAATATACAGGGCAGCCTGGCAGGATAAAGCCCCATCCGTGTATGTCGCTTTTGCTGAGTTTTTATCAATGGTTTCCCATTTTATTTTATCGCTTAAATATTCCGTGGGAAACCACATCATTTCATTGAAATACCTCATTAAGGACGCTTCATCCATTTCCGGGCCTTTCGCCTCGCCCAGTACGAAGATTGACAGCAATTTTATCAGCATATTCCCTTTGCCTTCAATATATTTATCCCGCACCTTAACTATATTCATGTTCGCTACCCAGATAAAACCCGGGCGGCCTGCTGAATAATATTGTTCGGCCTTTATCGCCATCCATTTTTTGCCCTCCCTTCTTATCTGCCCTTTTTGTTTTAAACGAACCGCCTTTATTTTTTCCTTACCGATGATCCGCGAATACCTTAAATATCTTTGGATAGGTTCAGGCAAATTTGTTATATCTTCCTCCTTAATTATTTCCTTTTTTGTATCCGGGCTGTTTTTAAACAATTCTTTTACTTCTTTTTTAATCTTGGATTTAAAAGAAAGGTTCCCCATAACTACTATAGACAATATTACTGCTAAAAATACCGCGATTATTTTCATTACACGCTCCTTGTTTTTTATGTAAGATCCTTTTAGCCTATACAATTAAGCAACAAGTATCTTGTATTTTTTAACATCAGAAAGTTAGCTGCCTTATAATTCTCTTGCATTCTCAATGTTTCGCACTAGCGCATCTGTAAATTTTGCCGCAGGGGCACCGTCGACAGCATCATGATCAAACAATAGGGAACGGTCGCGACCGTTCCCTACAAAGTCAAAAGAACGAAACTATTTTGTGTCAAATCCTGTTGTGCTGTTATAAAATTTTGGTTTAGCAGATTCTATCCCCGTTTAGAACCTTTGATTTTTTTGAAAATTTCCATCATCACTAAGATTACCGAGGCCAGGGAAAGAAGTAAGAGCCATTCTTTAATTGTTACCGGAGCGATGCGCAGAAGTTTTTGCATGAAGGGAAGATGCATCGCCAGGATATGAATACCCTGGGCGGCGATCAGCCCCAGAATCAGCAATGGATTACGGATAAACGGCACCCGGAAAGCGGAGACATATTCGGAACGACAATTAAAAATATGGAAGTTCTCTAACAGAACCATTAACATCAAGACAATGTTGCGGGCCATAAATTCATCGTAACCGGCTTGCAGCAGCCAGTACCAGCAGCCAAAAGCCAGTAACCCCATGGTTAAACCGGAAACAACTGTTTCTTGCACCATTAGGGGATTAAAAATTCCCTCTTGAGGTTTACGGGGCGGGCGGGACATCGTTCCCGGTTCACCGCCTTCAAAAGCTAAAGCCACATCCTGGATGCCGTTGGTCACCAAATTAAGCCAGAGCAGTTGCACGGGAAAAAGCGGCAACGGCAGTTTGAAGGCGATTACCAAAGCGAAAAGAATAATTTCCGCTGCCCCTGTGGAAATCAGCAGATAAATTACCTTGCGCACATTATCGTAGGCAAACCTTCCCTCTTCTATGCCGGCGACAATGGAAGCAAAATTATCGTCGACGATAATCATCGAAGCGGAGTCTTTGGCTAAATCGGTTCCCGATCCCATCGCCACGCCGATATTTGCTTTCCGCAAGGCCGGAGCATCGTTAACCCCGTCACCGGTTACGGCCAGAAAATGTCCGGAGCGAATCAGCGAATCAACAATATTAAATTTCTGCAGGGGAGTGACCCGGGCAAAAACATCAGCCGACTTTACCGCCTGAGAAAACCTTGGATCATCCACACCGCCGAAAGTTTCTAATTCCCGGCTGTTGATCACCTGAAGAGGGGAATGGACAATACCCAGATCCCGGGCAATGGCGAACGCTGTAGCCGGATGATCCCCGGTAATCATCTTCACCTGCACACCGGCCCCTTTACATTTTTCCACCGCCGCTTTCGCTTCGGCCCGCAAAGGATCAATAAAAGCGGCCAGCCCCAACAGCCTTAAATACGGTGTTCCGGACAACTCCGGTTTGCCGCTGCTGTAACCGTCGGCGATTGCCAATACCCGATAGCCGTTTTCCGACAAAGCCAACGTTTCTTTTTCAATCAAGTTTCTATCCAGGGGCAGATCCCCTTGTTCGGAGAACATCTCCCGGCAAAAGTTAAGAACAACTTCTACCGCTCCTTTCACCACGGTCAGCACCCGTTCTTGATCCCGATAGAAATCAGCCGCATAACCCTGCTCGGATTCGTAAGGTATTTCTCCCACCATCTGATATTCACCACGCACAGCCTGAGGATCCAACCCCAGCTTGTATCCCAGGGCCAACAAAGCCACATCAATGGCATCACCCCGATAAATCCATTTTCCTTGCTCATACCTCAAATCGCTTTCATTGCATAAAATCGCGGCGATGCCGAGCCTTTTTAATTGATTGCTTTCCTGATCCGAAGGGGTTTTATCCGACTCGGTCAACACCGCTCCTTCCCCGTTGTATCCTTCACCGGAAACAGTGAACCGCCGGTTTGACGGGATATAGATCAGTTTGGCTGTTTGCTGATTTACGGTGAGCGTGCCGGTCTTATCACTGGCGATCACGGTACAACTTCCCAAACTTTCTACCGCGGTCAGTTTACGGACAATCACATTTCGCCTGGCCATCCGCGAGCTGCCAATCGATAAAGCGACAGTCAACGCCACCGGCAGCCCTTCCGGAATCGCCGAAACGGCCAAGGCTACCGACAGAAAAAAAACTTCTTTATAAGACATCCCCTGGGCCAGCAAAACACCGCCCACCAACAGACAGGCGCCGGTCATAAAAAAACTGATTTGCCGGGCAAATTTGTCCATTCTGATCAACAAGGGGGGTTTCGCCGCTTCCGCTGTCATCACCGACTCCGCTATTTTACCCAGTTCGGTCTGCAGAGCGGTAGCCACGACGATCCCGCGGCCGCGGCCGGAAACCGCCGTCGATCCGGCAAAAGTCATATTCAAACGCTCGCTCAGATTGGCCTCCGCTTTCAAGGCGGCCGCATTTTTACCGACCGGAAGCGATTCTCCGGTTAAAAGTGATTCGTCAATGGTGAGATTGTTGGCGCTGATCAGCCGGATATCGGCAGGGACTTTATTGCCGGATTCCAAAAAAACAAGGTCCCCCGGCACTAATTCTTCGGCGGCAAGCTGTCTTTGGACACCGCCGCGTTTAACATGGGCCTTTATTTTTAAAAGTTTCTGCAAGGCCAGAGCGTTTTTTTCCGCTTTCCATTCTTGAAATGTGCCGAGCACAGCATTAAGAAGAAGAACGGCAAAAATAAAAATCGCATCCCGGCTTTCTCCGATAAAAACAGAAACAACACCGGCTGCCAATAAAATATAGATCAACGGACTGAGAAACTGGCGCAAAAAGATGATCAGGAGCGTGGGCGGTTTTTTAGCCGGCAGCAAATTATAACCAAATTCCTGCCGCCGCTGTTCCACCTGTTTTTCGTTTAGCCCGTCTTCGACGGTCTCCAGAATTTTAAATGTTTCTTCAACCGGCAAAGCATGCCAGATTACATTAAGATTTTTTTTGCCGGTACCATTTTTTGCTTTTTTACTTTTTTGTGAAAAATAGGACATGTTTTCCCCCGCTATAGTCGAAGTTTTTTTCTCACTTAACCCTGTTCTCCCGAAACCCGGGACCCCAGAACCGAGACCCGATCCTCTGTTAAATCCAGAACAGCACGATAAAATAGGCCAGCATTAAAATTAGTCCTAACGGAATCCCCAGACGCGCCCAATCCCGGCTGGGAATTTTCAACTTGCCGGCCGCAATAATATTCGGGATATTCCCGGGGATCAGCATCCCGCCGGAAATTAACAAACCCATCAAGACCGCCTGAATATGGCCGATATCCATTTTCGGGGTAATCTCTGCGGCGGTTAAAGTGGCGTTATCCAAAATTGCCGAAATCATATTCAACCAGTATAACCACCCCGCCGGCAGTTTGACGATATAGTTGTCCACAATCGGTTTTAATCCCATACCTAAAAACACCAAAGCCATCACAAAAAGATATACCTTAAAAGCGCGGAAGGAAATATTTTTAATCGATTCGGGATAATCTTCTTTTAAGCTTTCTTTCTTCCGGATATGCGGTTTAAGTCTGGCCGCCAGGAGACCCAACACCAGGATTCCGGGTAAAATATACCAGCCGAGCAATTTCACCAAAAAGAAGAAATCCGCATAGTAGGGAGCAGCTTTTAATTTAGAAACCGCAATTGTGGCCAAAGGTTCGCCGATCGGGGTAAGCGCGGCGCCCAGACCGAGGGCAAAACAAGCGATGATCACAAAATTTGTTTCTGTTTTCTTGTCAAAATCCAAGGAGCTAACAATCTCCACTAAAATTAAAGAAGCAATAATGACGGTAATGATGCTGGAGAACAGGCCCAAGAGCACTACGCTCCCAAACATAAACCATTTTACACCAATCCGATGGATAACCACGCCAATAATCGAACGGATATGGTCCCTAACCCAGCGGAACAACAATCCGGCCACAAACACGGCCAAAGCAATTTTAATTGGTTCAACTAAAGATTCATAAAGTAAATGTTTACTCCATAACCGAGAGATAGAAACTGCCAAAATCCCCATTACAAACAGAAAGATTTCCAGATTATGTTCCACCCTTTTTACTGAAAACGGTAAAATAAACACCCCAGAAACAACCCCCAACAAACCGAACAAAGACCAGGGCAACAAAGATACTTCCTTAATCATTTTAGACTCCTTAAGTTAAGAATGCAGGAGTCAGAATATAGAATCCAGAATAAAGTACTCGAATCTTTTAATTCTGACTCCTGACTCCTGTACCTTCTTACAAATAAACTATATCTTCCGGATGATATAAGGAGAGGAACAATAACATATATTCCTTGAGATGACGGGTAAGTAAAAAATTGTTTCTGATATGTTCACGCCCGTTTGCACCCAGTTTTTTGGCATATTCCGGACTGTTTAAAAGCTGCTTGATGGCAAAAGCGGCGCCATCCACGGAATGGCAGAGCAGACCGGAGTATTTATGTTTTATTTGTAAAGGGATACCGCCGACATTGGAAGCGACAACCGGTTTTGCTTTCCATAAAGCTTCGGCCACCGTTAAACCGAATCCTTCTTTCAACGATTTCTGTAAAATTACCGTCGAAGCCCGCTGTAAAGCGTTAACTTCGATGTCGTTTTGGGCCAACAATAAAATATGAATGTCCGGATCCTGTTTGGCCTTTTCCTTAACTTCATTAAAAACCTCGATTCCTTCCGGATCATCAGCGGCGGTGCCTCCCGCTAACAGAAGCTGACAATCAATATGTTTTTTCACTAAAAGATAAGCTTCAATCACTCCCAACGGATCTTTTAGCCGGTCAAACCGGGAGATTTGGGTGATGATCGGTTTATTCTTCACGATCTGATATTTTTCCAAAACTCCATCGATAATCTCCTGCGGCAATTCTTTATTCTTATCGCTTAAAGGATCGATGGATGGAGAAATCAAAAACTGTCTCACCGGCAGCATCTGGGAAAAGGATGGGGCGGAAAAAACAACCGAATCATATTCAACAATAAAATCGTATAGGAATTTCCAGAGCGCCGGATTAGGAGCGGAGACATCAATGTGACAGCGCCAAATCCACTTATTCTCCGCTTTCTTTTTGATTAAAGCAATCGGCTGAGGATCATGAACAAAAACAATATCCCCGTAAATGGGCACTTCCTCGATATTCTTCTGGCTGGTTTCCAAAAAAACATCAAAATCATGCTGGGTGATACTTTCCGGTTTACCGTGCAGGGCATTATGAAACTTTTTCGTCACTTCAAAAAAATCTTCTCCGCCTTTAATAAAATCCCATCTGGTGTCCACCCCCAGTTCTTTTAACAGGGGAACCATCCGATTCAATATTTCCGCCACACCGCCGCCCACCGGTGTAGAATTGATATGCTGGACAACCCGGCCTTGTAGTTTTTCGGCGATAAGTTTTAAATCCTCGACAACCGAGTGACCGACAATTGGCGAATAATCTTCAATTTTTGCCATATTAGCCAGCGACCTTCCTTTCAATTATTTTAATAATTATTTTTCTTAAGTCATCCAAAGTATAGGTATATGGATCAAGCCGGGAAATACTATCGGCCAACCCTTGATCCCCAAGCGATGTTTCAATCCAGTTGGAGAGATCATTGGTTTTTCTTTTCAATCTTAACCGTGATTCGAAAACATGAAAATATATCGAATCAATGGTCACTTTTTTCAGGATCTCGACAAGTTCGTTCAAATCAGTAGCGACATGATTGGTGGGCAGAATGAAGCTTACCGATTTGATAAAATAAAATTCCTCGCCTTCCCGGGCAAACCTTAATTTAGCCTGCGGATTGGTTTGGAGATAATCTTCCATGGTCTGGACAATTTTCTCCCGCAAGGCGGAGAGATCGGCGAATTCCACAGTATTGATACTGGCCAATTTTTCTCCCAGCTCGTCTTCGCCCAAAATATCGGTTACCCAATAAGCAAAATCGTTGGGCGGCTCGGGTGAAAGATACTGGTGCTGCTGCAAAAACCGATGGGTATGATGATAAATGCAGGAATCAGCCGCCCCCTGAATAAATTCCATCAACTGAATTAAGGTAGACGCTTCCAAACCGGTTAATTCCGACAAATGCAATCTGGTATAAAACCGAAACGATTCCTTTGCTTTTCTTGCTTCGACCATCAAACCGTCCTCCTTTTCAATCAAAATCAAAAAAATTTAGCCCGAGCTTCGCTCGGAACTTTCCACCTATGCTATAAATCTATTTTAATTCTAAAAGCTGTTTCAGAAATTTTATTACTTCCTGAGTATTTTTTAAATAATACTCGGCTTGGGACGGTCTGGGTTTACCGACAAAAACGGTCAAACCTTTATTTTTCAGCGCCTTAAAAGCATCTTCGTCGGTTAAATCGTCACCAAGATAGATAGGAATAATTGATTTGTTGGTCCGGCCGGATTTTTGCTGCGCCAAAATCCATAAAACGACCTTACCCTTATCCCATTTTATTGCCGGCCTGATCTCCCAAACCATTTTACCGGACTCAATTTTAATCTGTTTTCTTTTTAAATAAGAAGCGGTGTTCTTGCGGAAGATGGTTTTTAGCAAGGGAAGATCATTTTTAGCCACCAGCCGATAATGAAGACTCAGAGAAAACCCTTTCTCTTCGATAAGCGCGCCTTTGATATCAGAAATTTCTTCTTTTAAACCGTTTTTTATCCGGCCGACAAGCGCTTTAAAATTTGGAGAGATCGGAGACTGGAATTTTAAACCTCGACCTTCCAGTTCCAACCCATGGTTGCCGGAATAAACAATGTTTTTTATTCCGACTGTTTTTTTCAGATCTTTCAAGGCCCGGCCGCTAATAATCGCCAATTTGCACTTTCGTTTTTTTGACAAATCAGCTAGTAATTTCCTGGTTTCTTTCGGGATAACGGCTTCTTTCGGCGTTTTTCTGAGCGGCGTTAATGTCCCATCATAATCCAAAAAAACATAAAGGGAACCATCTTTCATATTTTCTTTTAAATTATTCCAATAGTTAAAAAGATAGCGCATCTGTTTCACTTTTGCCTCTATGTCCGATTATACTAAAATTAGGGTACAGTTATCAATCCCAAACCGGACAAAATTTAAAAAAATTATTGCAAATTAAATCCGATTTATTCAGGACGAGGAATCAATTCAATCGTTTTGTTTCCCATCCAGCAGGATTTTATCGGGGAGAAGAATCCCGCCGGAAACAATCATTCTAAAGGCCTCGTCTACACTAAACGGCGGGTAGCTTACTTCTTTTTCCGGAACCAGCAAAAGAAAACCGCTGGTCGGGTTGGGCCCGGTAGGGACAAAAACATTCACCAGGTTTTCGCCAAACTTATTATCAATTTTCGTCTGCCATTTTTTTTCGTTGGTAATGAACCCGAGAGCGTAGCTTTTAGAATGTGGGAATTTAACGAAGACCACCCTCTTAAAGTCATCTTTTCCAGGAGAAAAAAATCCGGTAAGTTTTTTTGTGGAACTATAGATCCCCCGAATAAACGGAATATACAACAATAAACTTTCGGTCTGTTTGATAAAAAATCGCCCGGAAACACTGACGGCGATAAATCCGGTCAACCAGATGAAAAACAACATTAAAATTACGCTAATCAATGTCACTAGCAGTTGCGGAGCTGGAAAAAAATAAGACCGCAAGAAATGGCTGATTAACGGAGAAAAAGTTTTACCGACAAAATTAAGAACGAAATAAACGATATAGAAAGTAAGGATCAGCGGCAAAACAAGAAATAAACCGGTAAAGAATTTGTTCCGCAGTATGTTTTTTATTTTGTCCATAATTTCTAAACTTTTTTTAAGGCTGTAAGTTCGGTAATGATACTGCCCGCCCAGCGGTAGATATTGTTTTCCTTAACAATATTGCGCATATTTTCCATCCGTCTTCGCTTTTCTTCCGCAGGCATTTCGATGGCGTATTTTATTGCCGCGGCAAATTCTTCTATTGAATAAGGATTTATTTGCACCGCATCGATTAGTTCGCGGGCGGCGCCGGTAAACCGGCTTAAAACCAGCATGCCGTTTAAGTCGGTTCTTGAAGCCACATATTCCTTAGCAACCAGGTTCATTCCGTCGTGCAAAGAACTGACAATGCACAGATCGGCAAGTGAAAAAAATGGTTTGATCTCCTCCGGAGAAAAATGTCTTTTCAGATAAACTATCGGCTTCCAATTCCCATCTGAATGTTTCCAATTGACTTTCTCCACCAGTTCATCGATCTCAGCGATTAATTCATGATAACGTTTGATATGGGTCCGGCTGGGAGCGGCGATCTG
This sequence comes from Elusimicrobiota bacterium, assembly GCA_043810025.1. Classification (GTDB taxonomy): domain Bacteria; phylum Elusimicrobiota; class JBDRON01; order JBDRON01; family JBDRON01; genus JBDRON01. The sequence continues at coordinate 2,399 of JBDRON010000001.1, read as the reverse complement.
GATAAAAATAAATTTATTTTTATATTGCGGATATTTTTCCAAAAACCTGTCTACCGCCAAAATTCGCTCCACCAAGCCTTTTGTATAATCAATTCTATCGACACCCAAAGCAACTATTTTACCCTCCAACTCAAATTCCTTGCGAATTACTTCTATCTGACTGTTTTCTTCTTTTTGATTTCCCTCTCTGTTATAGCCGTTAACGCTGATTGGAAACGGCCGGATAAATGTTTCCTTGCCGAACCGCACCACACTAAACTTTTCTGTATCTACCCTGGATTCCAGAAGTCTATTGGCGGTATCCAGAAAATTATTGCAATGGTTTTGCACATGAAAACCAATCAAGTCACAGGCCAGCATCCCCTCTAAAATCTCTTCCTGATAGGGACAGGTAGAAAAAACTTCCGGGTTAGGCCAGGGGATATGCCAGAACAAGGCGATGGTTGCATCCGGCCGTTTTTCCTTAAGCATTTTGGCCAGAAGTGTGAAATGGTAATCCTGGATAAACACAAAAGCATTTTTTGCCGGTAACTCTTCGAGTATGCTGTCGGCAAACTTCCGGTTTACTTTTTTATACATCTGCCAATCCGGCTCCCGAAAGATGGGACGGGTATGCGTAATATGACAAAGAGGCCATAAACCTTCGTTGGAAAAACCGTAGTAATACCCCTCTTCCTCGCTTTTTGACAACCAGACTCTTTTCAGGATATAACGATTATCTCCCGGCGGCACACCCAATTTGTTTCGGGAATTAACAAATTTCCTATCTGCATTTCCGCTGCCGCTGGCAATCCAGGTACCCCCACAGGCATACAAGATTGGATTTATGGCGGTAACCAAACCGCTGGCCGGCCGGATACAATTAATCTTACCGGTATTTTCATCAACTATATGCATATAAGGTTCCCGGTTGGATACCACAAAGAGAGCGTTTTCCCCCATTTTGGACCGGATCAGATCGCGCAATTTAGCCTCAGTCCATAAATCTTGTTTCTGAATGCGTTTTGAAGCTTCTTCGGAAACCATTTTTCGGGCAACCCTCAGGCTCAAAGCCAGTTCTTCGACCTCACTGGCCAGTTTTCCCAGTACGCCTTCTTTGTTGATCGGCGACAATGACTCGGTTTCACCTCTCTGGAAATGATGGAACCACTCCGTTAGTCTTAAAACAGGCAAAATAAAAATCTGCCTTTGAATTAAGAAAGTAATCAGCAAAATCAAAACGATTAAAACAATCAAAGTTGCGCTAAGCCGTTTCCAGAGTTCGGTTAAGATTGTAAACACATAGGATGTATCAAAAATAACTTCAACCAATCCGAGAACCTGACGATTATCATCCATCACCGGCAAGATATAACTGTAAACGGAATATTCTTTGAATTTTTCCAAGGCGCCGCGGGCCATTTTATCGGCTAAGATATCCTTGAAATAAGGTTTATCTTTATCTTTCCATTGAGAAAATCGTTCGGTAATCGCTAAAATCTTTCCATCCGGATAATAAATAACGCAGCCTTGCAATCTATCTCTTTTTTGAAAACTTTCTACCAGACGCTTGGCGGCTTTTAAATTATTTTTCAAAAAAATATGCTGGGCGGACAACTCAATACTTTCCGCAACCGTTTTGGCTTTTCTCTGAATATCTTCGATTAATCTTGCTTCTTCAAAACGAACCTGGATTAGGCCAAAAACAGTAAAGACAGCAGTAACAATAATCAAAAGCGGCAAAATAAACAGCAAAATTCGTTTCATTTTGTTCCCTTTATCTCCTAAAACAAAATTTTGATAAATAAAAATACCGCTGCCCGGATTTAAACCCGGATGGCGGCCCGGCCATCACAACATACCTCCAGATAATAAAAAACACTCTCTGGACCCGTACAGCTTTCTCAGGTTTCTATCTGATTACAATTCACATCGTAACATTTAATTTATGAATGTTCAAGGGGAAAAGTATTTATTTACACTCATTCGATTCTCGATTGCTCTGCCATTTTTGCCAAAGGCAAAAATGGCGGTGCCTTTTGGTTAAAATCCGAACTTTTTTTGAAGAAAATCCGGACTGCGAACTTTGACGCTCCGCCCCGCCGCCGCTCGCTAATGCTCGCCACCCCGCAAAAAAGTTTTCTTCGCATTTTTTAATTTGCGCCCGCCCGATTTTTTCTTCTAAAAGGAAAAGAAAACTTTTTTGCTGGGTTCTGCTCTGAACGAGCAGGGCGGCGGGTCTTCGCTTCGGCAGGCGGGCAAAAATTCCTTTCCCCAAACCCAGTATGAGAGAATTAATTTAAATATTGCTCTATGATATTGTGAAAGCAGGAGGCAAACAATGTTTACCCCAGACCTGCCAATTTAAGGCTTGAAGGGGATTGCAATTTGCCTCATGCTTTCACCAAAATGAACCAATA